>JAGRMU010000624.1 GCA_020441165.1 Sedimentitalea sp. | reverse complement strand
AGCGGCACGGGCGATGCGGTCACCAGGTTCTGGTGGCGCGGATTGGTATCGGTGCTTTCCAGATACGTCAGATCCCAGTTCTGCGCGCCGCCATAGGTCGAGGCCGCCAGCAGGTAGGCATTGGCCTGGGCGGTGACGCTGGTATTGTTGGAGGCCTTGAAGGAGCCACTGGCCACGGTCCAGTCGTTGTCATAGACCGCGTTCCACAGCGCCACCTGGAAACCGGCCGAGGTGACGGCGCTGGCCGTGGCCACTGCGGTGCTGTAGCTGGAATCGAAGATCGCCTGGATCCGGTTCACCGCGCCGGTGGCCATGCTGCTGTTGCTGAATGGCGTGTTGGTGACAGCGTAGTTGTAGGGGCCGCCCGGTAGATCCACGGTGGCAGCCAGATCGAGGCAGAAGGCGATGAAGCTACCCAACGTTCCGGGATTGGTATCGGTCACGTTGAAGGCGCCGGCGTTCACACCACCGTTCTTCACGGGCGAGTTGACCGAGACGCTCTGGCCGCTTCCGGCCGACCATCCGGTCAGTTTCAGAGTATTGGCCGAGGCGGCACCAGCCACCATCAGGGCGGCGACGGCGGTGGCCGCGGCGAGTCTTGCAATCTTCATGTCAAATACGTCCTTTCGTTACACCCTTCAGACTCCCGCGTCGCCCGGTCGGAGCGCACAGGTTATCACTTTCAAGAATTAATCGAAAATTTTCGATGTGTCCAGCGCGGCCGCCCGTCGGGTCGCGACTTTTTCAAGCGGTTCCAGTGGATTACCCTTGGTATTTCGGACAATTCGATTTGCAACCGAGGATTGTTTCCAGCTCGGCAACACACCCCCGGTCCCGGCCCCGGGCGCCCGTCCGCCGCGGGGCTACCCGCCCCCTCCGCAGCCGGTTGCCTTTCCGGCGTCAACCGGCGTATCAAGCCGCCGGGTTCCGACCCCGGCAGCGTGCGTCTCGGGCGAAGACCCGGTTGCCGGATCAGACGCGAAAGGAGCGGGGATGCCGACCCCTAAGGTGGCCGTTACAGTGCCGATTCGATCCGGCGTCGAGCTTTCCGAGGACAGGCCCGGCGCGGAGCTCTCCGCGGCCGACCGCTACTGGCGGGCGCAGGCGGCGGCGGTCCAGAGGATCTTCGCCCTGCTCTATCCGGGCATCCGCATCCAGTATCTGTTCAAGGCGCTGGAGGGGCACATGGGCACCCCCGACGCGGTGTCGATCCGCGCCGAGAGCCAGACCCGCGCCGACGCCACCCCGGCGATCCCGGACCCGAGGGAACGGGCGATCTCCTATCTCGACGGGCCCTATCTGGGCGATGTCGTCGCAGGCGGAACGCGGGGAACGGCGCCCGAGCTGACGGTGGTCGCGCCGGTGCCGCGCGATCCCGAGGGTCTGGCGGTGCACGAGCGCACCGCGCCGGTCTTTCACCGCATGGTGGCGGCCTGGGCAGTGCGTGCCGCGCCGGTGCTCTTCGAGGAGGCGAAATACCGCTACGAGATGCGCCTGAAGGGCCAGCGCCGGCGCCGGCACGAGTTCACCCCGGTCCGCCGGGTTCCGGCGCGGCTGCAGGACGCGGCGCCCGACAGCCGCGACACCTCGCGGCCCCCGGCGATCCTGATCGGCTTTCACTGGCTGGAGACGGGGGGCGCCGAAAAGCTGGCCTTCGACTGCGTGCACTGGGCGCGGGCGGCGGGGCTGAGGGTCATCGTGATCGCCGACAAGCCGGCCCCGCAGCGCCTGGCCGCCCGGCTGCCCGAGGATCCGGAGGTGGAGTTCCTGCGCCTCGACGCCTACCTGCCGCACGGGCGCCTCTTCGAGGTTCTGGCCGCGCTGGTGCGCACCGAGAACGTCCGCGCGATCCATATCCATCACCATCTGCGGCTCTATGACAACCTGCTCAAGCTCAAGGCGCTGTTCCCCGACCT
>JAGRMU010000623.1:811-1267 GCA_020441165.1 Sedimentitalea sp. | reverse complement strand
ACCTGCCGCGCCATGTTGCCCTCGATCGTGGCCATGGCCCGGTCGAGCGCCTCCTGGCTGATATCGGTCATCAGCACGTCATAGCCCGCCTGCGCCATGACATGGGCGATGCCGTTGCCCATCTGCCCCGCCCCGATCACGCCGATTGTCTTGATTGTCATGGCCATGCCTCTCGCCTCGATCTTGCCGACCTTAGCGGTCCCGGCGGGGCCGGGACAAGGGGCCGCGGTGCCCGCGATTTGCGACAAATCCAAGCATTAGCCGAATCGCAACGGCTTGCGGTCAAACCTGATCCCGGGTGAACGAAACTTTGGTGGGTGAGATGAGCTTTGAAGAGCCGGGCGCGGTTGCGCCTGTGGACCAGCCGTGCCGCTATGGCACATCGAAACTTCTGTGCCGGGGGCCGAAGCGCGAGATCGACGGGCGCTACCTGGCCTTTCTGGGCGGCAGCGAGAC
>JAGRMU010000623.1:0-558 GCA_020441165.1 Sedimentitalea sp. | reverse complement strand
CGCGAGGTCGATTTCACCGAGTTCAACTTCAACAACCATCTCCTGGCGACGCTGCAGCGCACCTGCCCCGAGCGGTTCGCGCCGATCCGCGACGAGCTGCGGCAGGTCTGGCTGGACCGGATGCGGCTGCTGCTGGCCCGGACCGGCCCGCACACGCTGCTCCTCTGGCTGCGCGCGCACGAGGCCGCGGCCGCGCCCGTCGATGCGCAGCCGGCCCTGGTCGAGCGGCGCATGCTGGAGGCGCTGCGCAGCGACGTGATCGGCATCGCCTCGGTGCGGGTTGCCTCTGCGGCGCAGGACGAGGAGCTGCGGGACATGGTGTTCGGCCCGTTGCAGGCGCCGGCCGCCGGGCACATGATCGGCCCCGCCGCGCACCGCAAGATCGCCGCCGCGCTCGGCGCCGAGATCGCCCCGGCGCTGCGTCCGCGGGCATGAAAAGACCCGCCCCGAAGGGCGGGTCCTGAACCGCGACGCCAAGGGGCCGCGCTCAGAGTTTCTCGATGAGCTCCGGCACCGCGGTGAAGAGGTCGGCCACCAGGCCGTAATCGGCGACCTGGA
>JAGRMU010000147.1 GCA_020441165.1 Sedimentitalea sp. | reverse complement strand
ATCATATAATGGTTCGTGCATATGTTGCAAGGGCGGCGGTCGTTGGCCTGGCCGATTGACCGAAATCAACGCCAGGGGCCGGCGGGAAGGATAGAATTCACCAAAGAGGTCGGAACCGAGACCCACTCCGGCCCGAGGGGCAGTCAAACAACTTAAAATTGTGTTTCAGTGTCTTTCATTTGTTACTGGCGAATGCGACACTGAGACACGTCAAAAAGGGGGAGTTCTGCCATGACCACTGAAAACCTGAGCGTGACTGCCGATCTTCTGGCCAAGCAGATCGCGGTGGCAAGTTCTTCGGGCCGGCTCAAGTTGCAGCCCAAACTGTCGCGCGTGCTGGAAAAACTGGCCGCCGAGGGGCAGCCGGTGCCGGGGCGGCTGCGCCGTCTCGACGCGGTGCTGATCGACGAGGTGATCGAAGCGCGTTTCGACAACATGCCGGTCTGATTCGGTCCCGCGCGGCGCCCGGCTCTGCCGGTCGGGCGGCGCCCATGACGGTCCGGCGCGGCGTCAGCCGAGAATGACGCCGATCACCACCAGCATCAGCCCGATCACCGACAGGAACAGCGCCGCCATGTTCATCGGGATCACCGATTGCAGGACCTGCCGCAGCGCGTCGTCGGTCAGGCCCGCGCGACGGGCACGGGCGACGCGGATGATGCACCAGATCAACCCGGCCAGACCGATCAGCGAGACCGCCGCGCCGGCCCAGATCAACATCTCGTACATCGCCCATCCGCCTCCTGACTGGCTCGCCTGCGCCTAGCGGATCGTCCGCGCCGGTGCAAGCGCCGCGCCGTCACGGCCGGAAGGCGAGGGAGAGGGTGAAGCTGTAGCTGGCCCGGGTCAGCCCCTCGGGGGCGGCCGGAAAGCGCCCGGCCTTGCGCACCGCGCGCAGCGCCGCCTCGTCGAAGGCGGGGGTGCCCGAGGACCGGGTCAGCCGCAGCGCCGCCAGCTTTCCGCTGCGATCGACGGTCAGGATCACGCTGGCGCTGCCCGCGCCCGTGGCGCCGCG
>JAGRMU010000146.1 GCA_020441165.1 Sedimentitalea sp. | reverse complement strand
ACATATGCACGAACCATTATATGATCGCGGGATCAGGATGGGAGAGACCGATGACGCCGGACGTGAAAGCCTTCTTCGACGACGCCACCAACACCGTGTCCTATGTCGTGCGCGAGCCGCAGGGGCGGGCCTGCGCCATCATCGACAGCGTGCTCGACTTCGACCACGCCTCGGGGCGCACCGACACCGCCTCGGCGGATGCGATCATCGCCCATGTCCGCGCCGAGAAGCTCAAGGTCGAGTGGATCCTGGAAACCCATGTCCATGCCGACCACCTCTCCGCCGCCCCCTACCTGCAGCAGCAGCTCGGCGGCAAGATCGGGATCGGCGACCAGATCACCGTGGTGCAGGACACCTTCGGCAAGGTCTTCAACGAGGGCACCGAGTTCCAGCGCGACGGCAGCCAGTTCGACGCGCTGTTCACGGAAGGCGACAGCTTTCACATCGGCCAGCTGCGCGGCGACGTGCTGCACACGCCGGGCCACACGCCGGCCTGCCTGACCTACGTGATCGGCGATGCCGCCTTTGTCGGCGACACGCTGTTCATGCCCGATTATGGCACCGCCCGCTGCGATTTCCCCGGCGGATCGTCGCGGACGCTGTTCCAGTCGATCCAGAAGATCCTCTCCCTGCCCGACCAGACCCGCATCTTCGTCGGCCACGACTACAAGGCGCCGGGCCGCGACGACTATGCCTGGGAGACCACCGTGGGCGAGCAGAAGGCGCTGAACGTGCATGTCGGCAAGGGCCGCAGCATCGAGGAGTTCGCCAAGATGCGCGACGATCGCGACGCGACCCTGGGCATGCCGCGGCTGATCCTGCCCTCGCTGCAGGTCAACATGCGCGCCGGGCGGATGCCGCCGCCCGACGAGAAGGGCGACGTTTTCCTGAAGCTTCCGGTCAACAAGCTCTGACCCGGACCCGGCAGCGGCGACAAGGGATCTCGCAATGGACATCGACTGGATCTGGGGCTTCGTCGGGGGCCTGCTGATCGGCCTTGGCGCCGCCGTCTACCTGCTGGGCAATGGCCGCGTCATGGGCGCGAGCGGCATCGTCGGCGAGCTGGTCGACGGGACCGGGCGCGATACCGCCCTCGAGCGGCTGGCCTTTCTGGCCGGCGTCGTGGTCATGCCGGTGCTGCTGATGCCGCTCTACGGGCGCGAGAATGTCGACACCCACCTGACCGGCAACTGGGCGGTGATCGTGATCGCCGGAGTGCTTGTGGGCCTCGGCTCGCGCATCGCCAATGGCTGCACCTCGGGACACGGGGTCTGCGGCATCTCTCGCTTCTCGCTGCGCGGGATCGTGG
>JAGRMU010000145.1:14093-31264 GCA_020441165.1 Sedimentitalea sp. | reverse complement strand
ACGCCTGCGCCTATGTGCAGAGCGAGACGCCGCCCGAGGACCTGGCGGCGATGGTCGAGCATTACGCGCGCTGATCGCGCCCGTGCGGCTCTGAGAAATCCAGATCGGGACCGATGGGAATGATCCGGTGCGGATTGATGGTGTCGTGGCTGACATAATAGTGCCGCCGGATGTGCCCCAGGCTGACCGTCTCGGCGACCCCCGGCCACTGATAGAGCTCGCGCGTGTAGGCCCAGAGGTTCGGGTGATCGGTCAGCCGGCGCCAGTTGCACTTGAAATGGTGGTGATAGACCGGATCGAAGCGCACCAGCGTGGTGAAGAGCCGCCAGTCGGCCTCGGTGACGTTAGCGCCCATCAGGTAGCGCTGGCGTGACAGCAGCTCCTCCAGCCAGGCGAGGCTGTCGAAAAGCGGCGCCACTGCCGCGTCATAGGCCTTTTGCGTGGTGGCGAAGCCGGCCTTGTAGACGCCGTTGTTGATGGTGTCGTAGATGCGCGCGTTGACCGGCTCGATGGCCTCGCGCAGGTCTTCGGGCCAGTAGTCGTCGCGGTTGCCGGTGATCCCGTCGAAGGCGGAGTTGAACATTCGGATGATCTCGGCGCTCTCGTTCGACACGATGGTCTCGCCGCGCTTGTCCCAGAGCACCGGCACCGTGACCCGGCCCGACATCATCGGATCGGCACGCTGGTAGATCTGGCGCAGATAGTCGCAGCCGTAAAGATCGTCGCCGGTGGCGCCGTGGAAGTCGGTTGCGAAGGTCCAGCCTTCGGAGAGCATGTCGGGATGCACCACCGAGACCGAGATGTGTTCGCTCAGCCCCTTGAGCCGGCGGAAGATCAGCGTGCGATGCGCCCAGGGGCAGGCGAGGCTGACATAGAGATGATAGCGCCCCGATTCGGCGGCGAACCCGCCGGCGCCCGAGGGGCCGGGGCGGCCATCGGCGGTGATCCAGTTGCGAAACACCGCCTCGGAGCGCACGAAGGCGCCGCCGGTCTTGTCGGTGTCATACCACCTGTCCTGCCATTCGCCGTCGATCAGCATGCCCATCGGTACCCTCCTGCATTGGCCTTCGCGCTCCAGGATAGGGCGGCCCTCGCGCGGCGCCACCCCCGGCACCCGCGCAGCGCGTCTGCGCGGATGCACCGAAGGCCGCGCCGGGGCGGCTGGAAACGCAGTGTCGTGAAAATCTTTACTTGATTTTGACGGAACCTCCGCCACCATCGGGGCATTGCATCGAATACATCCATTCAAGGGCATTGCCGTGACCACATTTCTGCCGAAGGAAGTCCAGGACGGGCTGGACGCCGCCCGGCTGGCCGGGCTGAGGACATCCCGCCGCCTGAAAGTGCGCGTCGCCGGGATCGACTATCCGGTGCTGCGCCTGCGCAGCGACGGGTTCAGCGTCGACCAGGAGCGGGTGCCGGCCCTGCGCGGGCTGGTCGATCTTTTTGACGGCTCGGCGCATCTCTATCGCTGCCTGATCGTCGCCTGCGAGGCCGAGGCCGGCGTGATGCGTTACGAGTTCAAGCGCAGCCCCCAGGCGCCGACCGCCGCGCCGCTCGACTATTACCGTGACCCGCAGGCGCCGGCCGGGCTGCTGCCGCGCTATTGAAGATCGGCGAAGGCGGCGGCGAGCCGCTCGCCGGCCTCCTCGATCCGCGCCCGCTGGGTACCGATGTTGAAGCGCAGGAAGCTCTCGCCGCCGGTCCCGAAACTTGCGCCGTGATTGGTGGCGATGCGGGCGTCTCGCTCGACGCGGCGGATGAATTCCTTCGGCTCCATGCCGGTGCCCGAGAAATCGACCCAGGCCAGGAAGGTGCCCTCGAGCGGCATCGAGGCGAGGCCGGGGATCCGGGCGATGGCCGCATCGAAGGCGCGCCGGTTCCCGTCGAGATAGTCCATCAGCGCATCGACCCAGGCGGCGCCCTGCGGCGAGTAGGCGGCGGCCGCCGCGGCCTGCCCGAAGCTGTTGGGCGCGACGCTGAGCGCGCCCATGCGCGCGGCGAACCGGGCGCGCAGGTCCGGATCGGGAATGATCGTGTTGCCGGTATGCAGTCCGGCCATGTTGAAGGTCTTCGAGGGCGCGGTCAGCATCACCAGCCGGTCGAGCACCCCGGGATCGACATTCGGCATGGCGATGTGGCGATGGCCGGGAAAGACCAGGTCATGGTGGATCTCGTCCGAGACCAGCAACAGGTCGTGGCGCCGGGCGAAATCGGCAACGCCCTGCAGCTCGTCGCGGGTCCAGACCCGGCCGCCGGGATTGTGCGGCGAGCAGAGGATCACCATGGTCTCGGCGCCGGTCATCTGCGCGTCATAGGCGTCGAAATCCATCTCGTAGCGGCCGTCCCGGGTGACCAGCGGGCATTCCACCACGCGCCGCCCGGCGGCCCGGATCACCCGCGCGAAAGCGTGATAGACCGGCGTGAAGAGCACGATCCCGTCGCCCGGCGCGGTGAAGGTGTCGAGGCAGAGGCCCACCGCGTTGACGATGCCGGTGGTGGTGAAGATCGCCTCCGGCTCCACCTGCCAGCCGTGGCGGGTCTGCATCCACCAGCGGATCGCGTCGGAATAGTCGGGCTCGAAACTGGTATAGGCATAGATCCCCTGATCGGCGATCTCGCGCACCCGTTCGGCGACGCAATCCGGCACCCGGAAATCCATGTCGGCGACCCACATTGCCAGCCCGTCCTCGGGCGAGACGCCGTAGCTTGCCTCCATCCGGTCCCATTTGACGGAATGGGTGCCGCGGCGGTCGGTGGGGGTGTCGAAGGTCATCTCGGTCTCCTGAAAGGCGCGAGCGCACGCTAGCGCGATCTGGCGGGGGTGCAAGGGGGCGTTGCGATGGCCGGATCGATCCCCTAAATGAAGGCGCATGAAACGCGACATTCTTCTGCATCCCGATCCGCGCCTCAAGAAGGTCTGCGCCCCTGTCGCGGACCTCTCGGACGAGTTGCGCCGGCTGGCCGACGACATGCTCGAGACCATGTATGACGCGCCGGGCATCGGCCTCGCCGCGCCGCAGGTCGGGGTGCTGTCGCGGCTGATCGTGCTCGATTGCGTCAAGGAGGAGGGCGCGGCGCCGCGCCCGACGGTGATGTTCAACCCCGAGGTGCTGGCGGTCTCGGAGAAAACCAATGTCTACGAGGAGGGGTGCCTGTCGATCCCCGAGCAGTTCGGCGAGGTGACGCGGCCGGCGGAGGTCGAAGTGGCGTGGATCGACCGCGAGGGCCGCGCGCAGACCGCCGGGTTCGACGGGCTCTGGGCGACCTGCGTGCAGCACGAGATCGACCATCTGAACGGCAAGCTCTTCATCGATCACCTCAAGCCGCTGCGCCGCCAGATGATCACCCGCAAGATGGTCAAGCTCAAGCGCGAGCGGGCGCGGGCCTGAGATGGCGCCGCTGCCGATCCTGAAATGGCCCGACCCGCGGCTGAGCACGGTCTGCGATCCGGTGGCACCGGGCGAGGATCTGGCCGGTCTGATCGCGGACATGTTCCAGACCATGTATGCCGCGCCGGGGCGCGGGCTGGCAGCGCCGCAGGTGGGGGTGCTGAAGCGGCTCTTCGTGATGGATTGCACCTGGAAGGAGGGCGAGGGCAGCCCGCTGGCGCTGATCAATCCGCGTCTTCTTGAGCGTTCGGACACGATCGAGACCGGCGAGGAGGGGTGCCTCTCGATCCCCGGCATCACCACCGCCATCGACCGCCCCGACTGGGTGGTCGTCGCCTGGACCGGGCCGGATGGCGCCCAGCACGCGCGGCGCTTCGAGGGGTTCGAGGCGCGCTGCGCCCAGCACGAGATGGACCATCTCGACGGCATCGTGACCTTGCAGCACCTGGACGGGGCGGCGCGGGCCGAGGCCGAGGCGCGCTATGCCGCCGCGCGGGCATGACCGTCCGCCGCTGCATCCCCTGGCCCGATCCGCGGCTGCGCCGGCGCGCCGACGAAGTTCCCGAGGTCGATGACCGGGTCTGCGCGATCTGGGCCGACATGATCGATACGATGGAGGCGATGCCGGGTGTCGGGCTTGCCGCGCCGCAGATCGGGGTGATGCTGCGCCTGGCGGTGGTCGATGCCTCCGCCGAGCGGGGCCGCGCGGTGCGTCTGGCCAATCCGGTGGTGCTGCACGCCTCGGTGCAGTTGCGCGCCCATGACGAGGCCAGCCCCAACCTGCCGGGCGTCTCGGCCCGGATCGAGCGGCCGCGCGCGGTGACGGTGCGCTATCTGGACGAGACGGGGGCGGCGGTGGACCGCGATTTCGTCGGGCTCGAGGCGACCAGCGTGCAGCACCAGATCGACCATCTGGACGGGCGGATGTTCTTCGACCGGCTGGGCCGGGTGAAACGCGACATGCTGCTGCGCAAGGCGCGGAAGGCGGCGGGGTGAACCCCGCCCTACGGGAGGCCCGATAAATGCGCATCATCTTCATGGGAACGCCCGAGTTCGCGGTGCCGGCGCTGGAGGCGCTGGCGGAGGCCGGTCACGAGATCGTGGCCGTTTACAGCCAGCCGCCGCGGCCTGCCGGGCGCGGCAGGAAGGACCGGTCGAGCCCGGTGCAGGCGCGCGCCGAGGCGCTGGGGCTGCCGGTGCGCCACCCCGCCTCGCTGAAATCGTCCGAGGTGCAGGCCGAATTCGCCGCGCTGAAGGCGGATGTGGCGGTGGTAGCGGCCTACGGGCTGATCCTGCCGCAGCCGGTGCTGGACGCGCCCGGGCGGGGCTGCCTGAACATCCATGCCAGCCTCTTGCCGCGCTGGCGCGGGGCAGCGCCGATCCAGCGGGCGATCATGGCCGGCGACGCCGAGACCGGCATCTGCATCATGGCGATGGAGGCGGGATTGGACACCGGCCCGGTGCTGCTGCGGGCGCGCATGCCCATCGGGGCCGAGGAGACCGCCGGCGAGCTGCAGGCGCGGCTGGCGCGGATGGGCGCGGAGTTGATCGTGGAGGCCTTGGAGCAGCTGGACGCGCTGGTTCCCGAGCCGCAGCCCGCGGCGGGGGTGAGCTATGCCGCCAAGATCGACAAGGCCGAGGCGCGCGTCGACTGGACGCGCCCGGCGGAGGAAGTGGACCGGCAGATCCGCGGCCTCTCGCCCTTTCCCGGCGCGTGGTGCGAGATCGGCGGCGCGCGGGTCAAGCTGCTGGGCGCGCGGCTGGCCGAGGGCAGCGGCGCGCCGGGCGAGGCTCTGGACGATGCCCTGACCGTGGCCTGCGGGGTGGGCGCCGTGGCGCTGACCCGGCTGCAACGCGCCGGCAAGGGGGCGCAGGAGGCCCCGGATTTCCTGCGCGGCTGGCCGGTGGCGCGGGGAACGCGGTTGTGATCCGGCTGGCAAGGGAGCCTTCGACATGAACATCATTGCCCTGATCATCATCGGCGCCGCCGCCGGTTTCATCGCCACCCGGCTGATGCGCATCGAGGCCAGCATTCCGGCCACCCTGCTGATCGGCATCGCCGGGGCGCTGCTCGGCGGGCTGATCCTGCGCCTGTTGCTGACGGTGATGGGGGCGATGGCGGGCTTCGTCGGCGCGGTGCTGGGCGCGCTGCTGTTGATCTGGCTGTGGCAGCTCTACATGCGGCGCTGAAGGGGCGCGATTGCCGAGCTGACCGCTGTCCGGCATGTCCTTCCGGGGCGCAGCCCCGGATCGCGCCCGACCCGTCCCGTCGCACTTATGGCGCGCCTTCGGCGCGACGGCGGGCGCGATCCTTTACGCGAATGTCGATGGCTCTCGGTTTAAGGCGGCTCGTTGCCGAGCGTCGTCGTGGCGGGTGGCACTTGCAGGCCGGATCGCGCATTGGCGAGGGCGTCGAGCTAGACGCGCGGTGGGCGGCTCCGGTAGACCGGCAGGCGCCAGCCGAAGGCCAGCGACCCGGCCCGGAGCGCCCAGCAGGCGGCGGCGCCGGCCAGCAGCGCCGGTTGCGGCGGCAGCCCCAGCGACAGCGCGATCAGCGTCGCGGAGGCGCCGGCGAGGGCGGCGGTGGCATAGAGCTCGCCCTGTTTCAGCACCAGCGGGATCTCGCCCACCACCACGTCGCGCATCAGCCCGCCGAAACAGCCGGTGGCCACGCCCATCAGCACCACGATGACCCCCGGCTGACCCTCGGCCAGCGCCACGCCGGTGCCGGCGGCGACAGCGATGGAGAGGGCGAAACTGTCGAGCCAGAGCAGCCAGCGATAGCGGCTTTCGACGAGATGCGCGGTGAAGAAGACCAGGATCGCGGCCCCGGTGCCGAGCAGGATATAGGCCGGCTGGCCGACCCAGAAGACCGGGTCGCGGCCCAGGAGCAGGTCGCGCAGCGTGCCGCCGCCCACCGCCGTGAGGCAGGCGACGAAGGCGAAGCCTACCAGGTCCAGCTGTGCCCGGCTGGCCACCAGCGCGCCGGTCAGGGCGAAGACCAGCACCGAGCCGAAATCGAGCAGCGCGAGGAAGGTCATTTGCCTTCCGCCCCGGGCTTGAAGGGCGCCATCCCGGCGCGGGCCAGCGCGTCCGCGCGCTCGTTCTCGGGATGGCCGGCATGGCCCTTCACCCAGGTCCATGTGACCTTGTGGCGGGACTGCGCCTCGTCCAGCCGCTGCCAGAGCTCGGCGTTCTTCACCGGCTTCTTGGCCGCGGTCCGCCAGCCGTTGCGCTTCCAGCCGTGGATCCAGCCGGTGACGCCGTTCTTCACGTACTGGCTGTCGGTGACGATGGTGATCGCCGCGCCCCGCTCCAGCGCCTCGAGCGCGTGGATCGCGGCCAGCAGCTCCATCCGGTTGTTGGTGGTCTCGGCCTCGCCGCCCTTGAGCTCGCGCTCCTTGACGATCCGCCCGCCGTCGGTGGCGCGCAGCAGCACCCCCCAGCCGCCGGGGCCGGGATTGCCCGAACAGGCGCCATCGGTATAGGCGAAGAGCTCAGGCATGGGCGGCGATCGCGATCCAGTCCGAGACCTCTCCGGACAGGCCCGCGCCGGAGCCGGTGACATGGGCGACGGGGGTGAAGCCGGCGCGTTCGAGCAGGGCGTCGAACTCGCCTTGCGTGTAATAGGCATAGAAGCGCCCCAGCCGGTCGGTGGCCTCGGCGGTGCCGAGCTTCATCGCCAGGTGCAGCCGCGCGCCGGGCCGGCAAGCGCGGTGCAGGGCGGCCAGGCGATCGGGCAGGGCCGCGCGCGCGGCATGGAGCAGCGAGAAGCTGGCCCAGATCCCGTCGAAGAGCGCCGTGCCCTCGATCTCGTCGAACCGCGCTAGGCGGACGGTCACGCCCTTGTGCCGTGCGGCGAGGCGCAGCATGGCGGGGCAGGCATCGACGGCGGTGACGGACAGGCCCGCCGCCGCCATCCGCGCCGCCGCATGGCCCGGCCCGCAGCCGAGGTCGAGCACGTCGGCGCCCGGCGGCAGGGCGGCGATGAAGGCGTCGAGACAGGGATCGTGCCAGTCGGAGACGCGGCGCGCATAGGCCTCGGCCTCGCGTTCGTAGACCGCAAGGGTGGCGGGATCGCTCACCAGATCACCCCCACCGCGAGGCAGGCGATCACCACGGCGGTGAGCAGCACCCGCAGGCGCAGCCACCAGGGCGGGGTCAGCCCCCAGCCGAAGAAGGCGGCATCCAGCAGCAAGAGGCCGGCAAAGCCGAAGATCAGGTTCATCCCGGCGCTGGTCGGGCCGCCGCCGGTCATGAAGAACGCCCAGAGCGCCGGGATCACCGACAGCGCATAGCCGGTCGCGGCCTGCGCGCCCTCGGCGCGCGTGGCAAAGCCCCAGAGCACCCCGGACATGAAGCTGAGGATCACCGAGCCGTAGAACAGCTGGACGTAGGGCCCGACGAAGCGCGCGCCCAAGAGGTCTGCGCCCCAGGCCTGCAGGTCGGCGCTGAGCACGGTGGCGGCGCCCCAGAGAAACGGGATCAGGCCGGCAAGGCCGAGGGCGAGCGGAGCGATGGGAATGCGTGTCATGGGGCGCGTTCTGGCACGGGGCGGGCGACTGTCAAGCCTTTCCGGTCCGGGGACGCGCCATGGTCCGGGGCGGTCGCCACGACCGAGCGGCGTTTGACCATCGCGCCCCACCAGCGCGCCAGCGCCGGGTGGCGGGACAGCGCCTCGGCGCCTTCGGGGGCAGACGCGAAGGCGCCGATCATCGGGGCGAGGTGGCAATCGGCAAGGGTCAGGGCCGCTCCGGACAGCACCAGCCCTTCCGCCGCGATCCGGTCGAGGGTGGCCAGTACGGGCGCTGCGGCGGCGAGACCGGTCGCGATCTCGGTTTCATCCGGGGTCAGGCCCTCCGACGGCCGAACGACCCGCTGGGCGTAGACCTGGCGCACCAGCGGCCAGTAGCCATAGGCGTCGACGATCCCCGTTACCTGGGCCATGCGCGCCGCGGCGCGGGGCTCGGCGGGGGTCAGCGCCGGGCCGGGAAAGCTGTCGAGATAGCGCGCGATGGCCGCGGTCTCATGCAGGACGAAATCGCCGTGGACCAGTACCGGCACACGCGCGAAGGGATGCAGGGCGAGCAAGCCGGGATCGCGGCCGGGATCGAACGGGTTCACCTCGACATAGTCATGGGGGATGCGCTTTTCGGCCAGCACCAGCCGGGCCACGCGGGTATAGACGCTGGGCGCGAAGCCGTGCAGGACGGGCCGGATCACGCCGGTTCGCGCAGCACGCGGGGCACCTTGAACTCGACATTCTCGGTGGCGGTCCGGACCGGTGTCGTGGTCACCTCGAAGCGGGCGCGGAACGCGTCGATGACCTCGGTCACCAGTTCTTCGGGGGCCGAGGCGCCGGCGGTGATGCCGACGCTGGAAATGCCCGCCAGCGCGCGCCAGTCGATGTCGGCGGCGCGCTGCACCAGCTGCGCGTAGGGGCAGCCGGCCTTGGCGCCGACCTCGACCAGGCGCCGGGAATTCGACGAGTTCGGCGCCCCCACCACTAGCATCGCGTCGACCAGCGGCGCCATCGCCTTGACCGCCTCCTGGCGGTTGGTGGTGGCATAGCAGATGTCTTCCTTGTGCGGCCCGGTGATGGACGGGAACCGTGCCTTCAGAGCCGCGACGATATCCGCCGTGTCGTCGATGCTGAGCGTGGTCTGGGTGACGAAGGCGAGGCGCTCCGGATCGCGCACCAGCACCTCGGCCACGTCCGCCACGGTCTCGACCAGCAGCACCTCGCCCTCGGGCAACTGGCCCATGGTGCCGACGGTCTCGGGGTGGCCCTTGTGGCCAATCATCACGATCTGCAATCCCGCCTCGGCATGGCGCTCGGCCTCGATATGGACCTTGCTGACCAGCGGGCAGGTGGCGTCGACGAAGATCATCTCGCGCCGGGCGGCCTCGGCGGGCACCGCCTTCGGCACCCCGTGGGCCGAGAAGATCACCGGGCGGTCGTCCGGGCAGTCGGCGAGGCTTTCCACGAAGATCGCGCCCTTGGCCTTGAGCCCGTCGACCACGAAGCGGTTGTGCACGATCTCGTGGCGCACGTAGACCGGCGCGCCCCACTTGCTCAGCGCCATCTCGACGATCTTGATCGCCCGGTCGACCCCGGCGCAGAAACCGCGCGGCGCGGCGAGATGGAGGGTGAGGGGCGGTTTCGACATCTGGTCTCTCCTTGCCGGGCCAGAGGTAAGGCTTTGCGCCGGCAGGGTCCAGCCGCTTGCGCCGTCACGGCCTCGTGATTGGACCTTCCCGCGCGGGAAACCCGCAGAGCGCCTGCGGACGGACAAGGAGGCAGGAATGCGCAGATGGGGAGTTCTGGCGGGGGCGGCGGCGCTGGTCGCACTGGCGGCGGCCTGGGGCGCGGGCCGCGGGATGCTGGCCGAGACGCCGCCGCACGAGGATCCGCAGACCGTGGCGCTCGGCAAGGCGGTCTATGACCGGGCCTGCGTCTCCTGCCACGGGGCGGATCTGGCGGGCGAGGCGAACTGGCGCGCGCCCGACGCCGAGGGCTATCTGCCGGCACCGCCGCACGATGCCAGCGGCCATACCTGGCACCACCCCGATCCGCTGCTCTTCGCGATCGTCAAACATGGCAGCGAGCGGGTGATCGGTGGCGGTTATCGAAGCCGGATGCCGGGGTTCGGCGACACGCTGAGCGATGCCGAGATCGCCGCGGTACTGGCCTTCATCAAGAGCACCTGGCCGCCGGAGATCGTCGCCGAGCACGACGCGATCACCGCCGAGGCGGCGCGATAGGCCCGCGCGGCGGCGCCTACTTGCCGGCCACCGCCATGCTGCGGCTATCCGCCTGCTGGTCGCGGGGCGGGCGGCCGATCACTTCCTTGAGCTCCTCGAGCTCGATGAAGTTGTCGGCCTGGCGCCGCAATTCGTCCGAGATCATCGGTGGCTGGCTGCGGATGGTCGAGACCACCGAAACGCGCACCCCCTGCCGCTGCAGGCTGGCCACCAGCGGCTTGAAATCGCCGTCACCCGAGAAGAGCACGATGTGATCGACCCGCGGCGCCAGTTCCATGGCATCGACGGTCAGCTCGATGTCCATGTTGCCCTTGACCTTCCGGCGCCCCATGCTGTCGGTGTATTCCTTGGCCGGCTTGGTAACCATGGTGAAGCCGTTATAGTGCAGCCAGTCCACCAGCGGGCGGATCGGCGAGTATTCGTCGTTCTCGAGCAGGGCGGTATAGTAGAAGGCGCGCAGCAATTTGCCGCGGCGCATGAATTCCTGGCGCAACAGCTTGTAATCGATATCGAACCCAAGCGCCTTGGCGGCGGCATAGAGATTCGATCCATCAATGAACAGCGCGAGCCGTTCGTCCTTGTAAAACATAATAAGGCCCTTCCAATAATCCGCTTCGCGCCGTTTTTCCGTGAGTGAGTGCTTAAATCTTTGCGAAACGATGTTAGTAAAATAGTCGAACCGGGGGGGTTGGCAAGGCGAGATGGGTATCGTGGGCGGGTCACATTTGTTCGAATTCCGGTCAACTGGCGTGATCGCGCTCGGCTCCAATCTGCCTTTCGGCGGAGACCCGCCGCAAGACATCCTGCGACGTGCGCTCGCCGCAATGCCCCCGCTTGGAATTTTCATCTTATCATCAAGTCGGTTCTTTTTCACGCCCTGTTTTCCGCCGGGCGCCGGGCCGGATTACGTGAACGCGGCGGTGCAGTTCGGCAGCGACCTCGGGCCGCAGGAGGTGCTGGACGCGCTGCACGGGATCGAGGCGCGTTTCGGGCGCCGGCGTGCGCGGCGCTGGGGGATGCGCACGCTCGATCTCGATCTGGTCGCCATGGGCAACCTGGTGCTGCCGGATACGGCCACACAGGCCGCGTGGCGCGCCCTGCCGCCGGCGGTGCAGGCCGAGCGCAGCCCGGACCGGCTGATCCTGCCGCATCCGCGCCTGCAGGACCGCGCCTTCGTCCTGGTGCCGATGGCCGACATCGTTCCGGACTGGCGCCACCCCGTGCTGCACTTGACCGTGCGCCAGATGCGCGACGCTCTGCCTGCACGGGAAATTGATGCGGTGCGTCCGATCTGACGCGGCGCAAGGCCAAGTCTTTCCTTGTCAAGCGGAAGATTCGCGACTACACAGCGCGCTTCTGACAGACAGCTACTCTGGAGTGATCGCCCATGGCCCGCGTAACGGTTGAAGACTGCGTCGACAAGGTTCCGAACCGATTCGAACTGGTGATGCTGGCCGCGCACCGCGCCCGCGAGATCGCTTCGGGCGCGCCGGTGACCGTGGATCGCGACAACGACAAGAACCCGGTGGTGGCGCTGCGCGAGATCGCCGAAGAGACCCAGAGCGCCGATGCGCTGCGCGAGCGGCTGATCGAGAGCAACCAGAGCCAGATCGAGGTGGACGAGCCCGAGGACGACCAGATGGCGCTGCTGATGGGCACCGAGGCCGACAAGCCGGTCGAGGACGATCTGTCGGAGGAAAAGCTGCTGCGGGCGCTGATGGAAGCGCAGGGGCAGGGTTGAGCGGGGGCTGAACCAGCCGCCACCTTGAGGCGCGGACGGGATGATTGATGCAGAGCACCTGATTTCGCTGGTCCGCGACTACAATCCGAAGACGAATGCCAAGCGGCTGTCCGAAGCCTATGACTATGGTCTGAAGATGCACGAGGGGCAGCTGCGCCATTCCGGCGAGCCCTATTTCTCGCATCCCGTGGCGGTCGCCGCGATCCTGACCGAGCAGCGGCTGGACGACGCCACCATCATCACCGCGCTGCTGCACGACACCATCGAGGACACCAAGGCCTCCTATGGCGAGGTCGCCCGGCGTTTCGGCGACGAGGTCGCGGCGTTGGTCGACGGGGTCACGAAGCTGACCAACCTGCAGCTGTCCAGCCGCGAGACCAAGCAGGCCGAGAATTTCCGCAAGCTCTTCATGGCGATGTCCAAGGATCTGCGGGTGATCCTGGTCAAGCTGGCCGACCGCTTGCACAACATGCGCACCATCAAGTCGGTGCGCGCCGAGAAGCAGATCCAGAAGGCCCGCGAGACCATGGAGATCTATGCGCCGCTGGCCGGCCGCATGGGCATGCAGTGGATGCGCGACGAGCTTGAGGATCTCTCGTTCAAGGTGCTCAACCCCGAGGCGCGCCAGTCGATCATCCGCCGCTTCATCACCCTGCAGCGCGAAAGCGGCGACGTGATCCAGCGGATCACCGGCGACATGCGCATCGAGCTGGAGAAGGCCGGGATCGAGGCCGACGTCTTCGGGCGGGCCAAGAAGCCCTATTCGGTCTGGCGCAAGATGCAGGAGAAGGACCAGGGGTTCTCGCGGCTCAGCGACATCTACGGCTTTCGCATCATCACCGGCAGCGAGGAGGACTGCTATCGCGCGCTGGGGGCGATCCACCGGCGCTGGCGGGCGGTGCCGGGCCGGTTCAAGGATTACATCAGCCAGCCCAAGAGCAACGGCTATCGTTCGATCCACACCACCGTCTCGGGGCGCGACGGCAAGCGGGTCGAGGTGCAGATCCGCACCGGCCAGATGCATGACGTGGCCGAGACCGGGGTGGCGGCGCACTGGTCGTATCGCGACGGGGTGCGCTCGGAGAACCCGTTCGCGGTCGATCCGGCCAAGTGGATCGCGGGCCTGACCGAGCAGTTCGACGCCGAGGAGGATCACGAGGATTTCCTCGAGGCGGTCAAGCTCGAGATGTTCTCGGACCAGGTGTTCTGCTTCACGCCCAAGGGCGACGTGGTCAAGCTGCCGCGCGGGGCGACGCCGATCGATTACGCCTATGCCATCCATACCCGTATCGGCAGCGCCTGCGTGGGGGCCAAGGTCGACGGCATCCGGGTGCCGCTCTGGACCCGGCTGAAGAACGGCCAGTCGGTCGAGATCATCACCGCCGAGGGGCAGGTGCCGCAGAACACCTGGCTCGAGATCGCCACCACCGGCAAGGCCCGCGCCGCGATCCGCCGGGCCCTGCGCGAGGTCGACCGCGAGCGCTTCGTCAAGCTGGGCCAGGAACTGGCCCGCGCCGCCTTCGAGCATGTCGGCCGCAAGGCCACCGACAAGGCGCTGGAGACCGCCGCCCGGCACCTGCGCCTGGCCGGCCGCCGCGAGCTCCTGGCCCGGCTCGGCAGCGCCGAGCTGACCGGGCGCGACGTGGTGCAGGCGGTCTATCCCGACCTGATCCCCGAGCCGGGCGATCACGTTCCGATGCGCCGGGCGGTGATCGGCCTCTCGCCCGGCCAGTCCTTCGAGCGCGCGCCCTGCTGCCAGCCGCTGCCCGGCGAGCGCATCGTCGGCATCACCTTCCGCGGCAAGGGCGTGGTGGTGCATGCCATCGACTGCGACCGGCTCAGCCAGTACGAGGATCAGCCGGAGCGCTGGATCGACCTGCACTGGCACAGCGGCACCCATCCGGCGGTCTACGGCACCACGCTCGATCTGACCATCGGCAACGATGCCGGGGTGCTGGGACGGATTTGCACATTGATCGGCGAGAAGAAGGCCAATATCTCGAACCTGGAATTCATCGACAGGAAACCGGACTTTTACCGTCTTCTGATCAATGTCGAGCTGCGGGATGCCGAACAGCTGCATTCCCTGATGCTTGCGCTGGAGGCGGAAAGCGATGTCGCCGCCGTCGATCGCCACCGAGAGAAGGCCAGGGCGCACGCCTCGGCCAGCTGACAACGAGGCAGGAACAAGGACGATTCCTGGTGTTCAGACGCCGTGACCGACGCCCTGTGCTGCGCACGATCGCGGATATCCTTTATCCGCGCGGCGGCTGGACGCGCGCCTTTCACTACGTCAAGCACCGGGTCCGGCGCCTGCCCGACACGCCCGAGCGGATCGCGCGGGGCATCTGGGCGGGGGTGTTCACCACCTTCACGCCCTTCTACACGCTGCATTTCCTGATCGCCTTCCTGATCGCGCGGGCGATGCGCGGCAATATCCTGGCGGCGCTGATGTCGACCTTCTTCGGCAATCCGCTGACCTATGTGCCGATCGCCGTGGTCTCGCTGAAGACCGGGCATTTCCTGCTGGGCACCGAGTTCGAGGAGGGCTCGCACCGCTCCTTCGCCGGCAAGTTCGCCGATGCCGGCCAGGATCTGTGGGAGAATTTCCTGACCCTCTTCAACGGCCAGCAGCCCGACTGGCACGGGCTGAGCGTCTTTTACAACGACATCTTCTTTCCCTACATGATCGGCGGGCTGATCCCCGGCATCATCGCCGCGACGATCGCCTATTACCTCAGCGTGCCGCTGATCCGCGCCTATCAGCGCCGCCGCAAGGGCATGATCCGCGCCAAGTTCGAGGCGATCAAGAAGAAGGCCGCGGTCAAGACCGATCTGGGGCGCAAGGCCGACTAGGGCTTTCTGCGTCGGACCTATTCCTCGCGCATGTCTCCCCGGGGCGCGATCCTAACGCGCAGGGGGAAGCGGTTCGCAGAGGACTCCCCTCGCTCCTGCGTGCAGGTGGTTGACGAAGCTGCTACAAGATCGCACGGGACTTCCTCTGCGCCGCCCGGAAGATCGTGAGCCGAGCTCGGCGACAAGAACGTGCGTGATCCATAACAAGGGCTCCGGACGTTCTTGCGAGTCCGTGTTACGGTCGCGACCCGTATTGAGCCGCCCTGCTGCGGCTCGCGTTCTGAGCCTGTCCCGCACGCGGCGGTCAGTTTGTGGTCAGTTTGCGATTCTGTTCGCCGCCGTCTTGCTCTAGGATCCTTGCGAACCGGCAACAAAGGACCTGCCCGATGTCAGACACCCGCTTGCGTCTCGGCGTGAACATCGACCACGTCGCCACGGTGCGCAACGCCCGCGGCGGCGCCTATCCCGATCCGCTGCGCGCGGCGCGGCTGGCCGAGGAGGCCGGCGCCGACGGCATCACCGCGCATCTGCGCGAGGATCGCCGCCATATCAGCGACGCCGATATCGACGGGCTGATGGCGATGCTCACCGTGCCGCTGAATTTCGAGATGGCGGCCACCGAGGAGATGCAGCGGATCGCCCTGCGCCACCGCCCGCACGCGGTCTGCATCGTCCCCGAGAAGCGCGAGGAGCGCACCACCGAGGGCGGGCTCGACGTCGCCGCGGACCGGGCGCGGCTGGCCGATTTCATCGCGCCGCTGCGCGAGGCCGGCTGCCGGGTCTCGGTGTTCATCGGCGCCGATCCGGCGCAGGTCGAGGCCGCGGCCGATGTCGGCGCCGCGGTGGTCGAGCTGCACACCGGCGCCTATTGCGACTTCCACGCCGAGGGCCGGACCGCCGCCCGCGACGAGGAGCTGGACCGCCTGCGCGCGATGTCGGCCCATGCCCTGGCGCTGGGGCTGGAGGTTCATGCCGGCCACGGGCTGACCTATGACACGGTCGCGCCGGTCGCCGCGATCCCCGAGCTGCGCGAGCTCAATATCGGCCATTTCCTGATCGGCGAGGCGATCTTTCGCGGCCTGACCCCGGCCATCGCCGAGATGCGCCGCCTGATGGATGCGGCCCGCGGGTGACACCGCGCCGGGCATCGGTTTGAAAACCCTTGGAAACAGGCCGCCGCGGCGCTAGAACTCGGTCCGAGGCCGGCAAACGCGCTGCCGCTGAACAAAGGACCCTCACATGGCCAAGGCACTTCTCATCGTGGTCGGCATCCTGTCGATCGTCGCGGGCTTCATCGCGCTTCTGAACCCGTTCCCGGCAACCCTCGCCGCCACCTTCATCGCGGGCTGGTCGTTCCTGATCCTGGGGCTGATCGAGCTCTTCGCGGTGTTCCGCACCGACACCTGGGGCGGGCGCATCTGGGCGCTGCTCCTCGGCGGCATCACGGTGCTGGTCGGCATCCAGATCCTCGGCAACCCGCTGGGCGGCGCCCTGGCGCTGACCTTCGTGATCGGGATCCTCTTCCTCGCCTCGGGCGTGGTCAAGGTGATCACCGGCCTGACCATGAAGGGCGTGCAGTTCCGCTGGCTGATCGTGCTCTCCGGGGTGGTCTCGGTCATCCTGGGCTTCATGATCCTCAGCAACTTCCCGGTTTCCGCCGCCGGCGTGCTCGGCATCCTTCTGGGCATCGAGCTGATCTCGAACGGCATCGCCGCGCTGGCCATCGCCATGTCGCGCGAGGTGCCGGAAAAGGCCGCGGCCTGACCCCCTCCGGCCCGGTTCCGGCCGGGCCGGTGCTGCCATGATCCTCGGCATCGGCACCGATCTTGCGAATATCGAGCGGATCCAGGGCACGCTGGACCGCTTCGGCGACCGCTTCCGCAACCGCGTCTTCACCGCGACCGAGCAGCGCAAGGCCGAGCGCCGGCGCGACACCGCCGGCACCTATGCCAAGCGATGGGCGGCCAAGGAGGCCTGCTCGAAGGCGCTGGGGACCGGCCTGCGGATGGGCATCGCCTGGAAGGACATGGCGGTCTCGAACCTGCGCAGCGGCCAGCCGGTCATGCACGTCACCGGCTGGGCCGCCGAGCGGCTCGCCGCGATGACCCCGCCGGGCCACGAGGCCATCATCCACGTCACGCTGACCGACGATCACCCCTGGGCGCAGGCCTTCGTGGTGATCGAGGCGCGCGCCCTGGCGGCGGACCCCGCCGCGCCTTGACTCCGGCCCACCGCCCCCGCATGTAGCGCCAGACGCGAAACCCCCGGGAGACCCGCATGGCCAGCCAAGCCAAGAAAGGCAATGCCTTCGTCGAGACGATCAAGACCATCGTCTACGCGCTGCTGATCGCGGGGGTGTTCCGGACGCTGTTCTTCCAGCCGTTCTGGATCCCTTCCGGCTCGATGAAGGAAACCCT
>JAGRMU010000145.1:0-14081 GCA_020441165.1 Sedimentitalea sp. | reverse complement strand
TCCTGTTCGTGAACAAGATGGCCTACGGCTATTCCTACGCCTCCTGCCCCAGCCTGATGCTGCCCGGCATCGGGATCAACATCGACGCCGAGGACATCTGCGGCGTGTTCAGGGGCGACAACACCCGGCTCTTCGGCTCCGAGCCCGAGCGCGGCGACGTGGTGGTCTTCCGCCACCCGGTCTCGGGGCGCGATTTCATCAAGCGGCTCATCGGCCTGCCGGGCGACCGGATCCAGGTCAAGGCCGGGCTGCTCCATATCAACGACGTGCCGGTCGAGGTCCGCGATGACGGCGTCTTCGAGGAGATCTTCGCGCCGCAGGGCCCGCAGGGGCTCTGGCCGCGCTGCGAGAACGGTCCGGTGGGCGAGGGCGGCACCTGCATCAAGTCGCGGCAGATCGAGACCCTGCCCAACGGCGTCGAACACGCGGTGCTGAACATCGGCAACCAGGGCTCGGACAATACCGGCGTCTACCTGGTGCCCGAGGGGCATTACTTCTTCATGGGCGACAACCGCGACAACAGCTCGGACAGCCGCATTCCGCAGAGCGCGGGCGGGGTCGGCTTCGTGCCCTTCGAGAACCTGATCGGGCGCGCCGACCGGATCATGTTCTCCTCCGCCGGGCGCTCGATGCTGTTCTTCTGGACCTGGCGCGGCGACCGGTTCTTCAAGGCGGTTCGTTGAAGCTGTCGGCGGAGCTGCGCGCCTTCGAGGCCCGGATCGGCCACCGCTTCGAGCGGCCCGAGCTTCTGCTCCGCGCGCTCACCCACGGCTCGGTCTCCTCGCCCAGCCGCGCCGACAACCAGCGGCTGGAATTTCTCGGCGACCGGGTGCTGGGCCTTGTGATGGCGACCGCGCTGCTCGAGCGCGACCGCGAGGCCACCGAGGGCCAGCTGGCGCCGCGCTTCAACGCGCTGGTGCGCAAGGAGACCTGCGCCGAGGTGGCGCGCGAGATCGAGATCGGCGCGGTGCTCAAGCTCGGCCGCTCCGAGATGATGTCCGGCGGGCGCCGCAAGCAGGCGCTCTTGGGCGATGCCATGGAGGCGGTGATCGCGGCGGTCTACAAGGATGCCGGGTTCGAGGCGGCGCAGGCGATGATCCTGCGGCTCTGGGACGCGCGGATCGACGAGGTCGAGAGCGACGCGCGCGATGCCAAGACGGCGCTGCAGGAATGGGCGCAGGCGCGCGGGCAGGTGCCGCCGGACTACCTCGAACTGGAGCGCAGCGGGCCGGACCACGCGCCGCGCTTCACCATCGCCGCGCGGCTGCAGGACGGGGCCGAGGCGCGCGCCACCGCCGGCTCGAAACGGCAGGCCGAGCAGGCCGCCGCCGCCGCGCTGCTGGACAGGCTGGAGCAACGGACATGACCCGCGCCGGATTTGTCGCCCTGATCGGCGAGCCCAATGCGGGCAAGTCGACCCTGCTGAACCGGATGGTCGGCGCCAAGGTCAGCATCGTCACCCACAAGGTGCAGACCACGCGTGCCCGCATCCGCGGGGTGGCGATGGCGGGCGCGGCGCAGATCGTCTTCGTCGACACGCCGGGTCTCTTCCGGCCGCGCCGGCGGCTCGACCGCGCGATGGTCGCCGCGGCCTGGGGCGGGGCCGCGGATGCCGATATCGTGGTGCTGCTGGTGGAGGCGCATCGCGGCGTGACCGAGGGCGTGCTGCGCATCCTGGACGGGCTGGCCGAGATCGGCGAGGGCCGCAAGGTGGCACTGGCGATCAACAAGATCGACCGGGTGAAATCCGAGGCGCTTCTGGGCCTGACCCGGGACCTGAACGCGCGCTATCCTTTCGCGAAGACCTTCCTGATCTCGGCCGAGAAGGGCCACGGTGTCGAGGACCTGCGCGCCTGGCTGGCGGGCGAGCTGCCCGAGGGCCCCTGGCTCTATCCCGAGGACCAGATCGCCGACCTGCCGATGCGGATGATCGCCGCCGAGATCACCCGCGAGAAGCTGACCCTGCGGCTGCACCAGGAGCTGCCCTACCAGATGACCGTCGAGACCGAGAGCTGGGACGAGCGCAAGGACGGCTCGGCCCGGATCGACCAGGTGATCTACGTGGTCCGCGACGGTCACAAGGGCATCGTGCTCGGCCACAAGGGCGAGACCATCAAGGCGGTCTCGAAGGCCGCGCGCGAGGAGCTCTGCGACTTCCTCGGCCGCCCGGTGCATCTCTTCCTGCAGGTCAAGGTGCGCCCCGGCTGGCTGGACGAGGCCGAGCGCTATTCCCAGATGGGGCTCGATTTCAAGGACGGGGACTGAGCCCGTGTGGTGCCGCGATCCCCTCCCCACCCGAACCACCCCAGGCTTCATCTTCGCAAAAATACTCACCAGGCCGACCCCAGGGGCCACGATCCCGGCCGGCGCAGCGCACCCCGCAAACCGGCCCGCGCCCCGAACCGCCGGCGCGCGATGACCCGCCTGACCAGCTCGTTCTGGGTCCAGGCCTACCTGACCCGGCTGCGGCTCGCCGAGATCCCCGGCTTCGTGGTGGCCCATGGCGACGACACGGCCGGCGCGGTGCTGGTCAAGCTCAACACGCTGGATGGACAGGCGCGGGCCTTTCAGCGCACATTCGACCTCGGAACCGGGGACCGGGTCTGGGCCGAGCTGGCCGCCGGGGCCGAGCCCGAGGTGGACGCCGCGATCGGGCGCCAGCGCGGCTTCGATCCCGACCTCTGGGTGATCGAGGTCGAGGACCGGCAGGGGCGGTACCTGCTGGGCGAGCCGGGCCTGGGCTAGACGCGGGGAAGGGGGAGGCGAGCGATGGAGTGGCGCGATCACGGCATCCTGCTGACCATGCGCCGCCATGGCGAGAGCGCCGCGATCATCGAGGTCTTCACCGAAACCCATGGCCGCCATGCCGGCGTGGTCCGCGGGGGCGCCAGCCGCAAGCTCGCGCCGCTCCTGCAGCCCGGCGCGCAGGTCGACCTGCTCTGGCGCGCCCGGCTCGAGGATCACATCGGCACCTTCCAGGTCGAACCGCTGCGCAGCCGCGCCGCCGCTGCCTTCTCGGGCCGCCAGGCGCTGGCCGGGCTGAACGCCGTCGTCGCCCTGCTCTGCTTCTGCCTGGCCGAGCGCGAGGCCCATCCCGGCTTCTACCGCAAGACCGAGCGGCTGCTCGATCTTCTGGGCCAGGACGAGGTCTGGCCGCTCGGCTACCTGGCCTGGGAACTGGCGCTGCTCGAGGAGATGGGCTTCGGCCTTGATCTTGCCACCTGCGTGGTGACCGGGCAGACCGAGGATCTGGTCTATGTCTCACCGAAATCGGGCCGCGCGGTCTCGGTCGCGGGGGCCGGGGACTGGGCCGAGCGGATGCTGCCCCTGCCGCCCTGCCTGCGCGGCCTCGGGCCCGCGCCGGATGCCGAGATCGCCCGGGCGCTGGCCACCACCGGGCATTTCCTCGAACACCGCCTGACCCCCGCCCTCGGCCGCACCGCCCTGCCCGAGGCGCGCGCCCGCTTCGTGGAGGCCTTCGCCCGCGGCTTGTGATCTGGCGCGCGGCGGTCGCAGAGATCCGGAGAGGACCCCGCTTGCCCTATCCCAGCAACCGCCTCGCGATCACCTGGGCCTGGATCTCGGCGGCGCCTTCGAAGATGTTCAGGATCCGGGCGTCGCAGAGCACGCGGGAGATCTTGTATTCCAGCGCAAAGCCGTTGCCGCCGTGGATCTGCAACCCGTTGTCGGCGGCGGCCCAGGCGACGCGGGCGCCCAAGAGCTTGGCCATGCCGGCCTCGAGATCGCAGCGCCGGCCCTGGTCCTTTTCCCAGGCGCTGAAATAGGTCAGCTGGCGGGCGATCATGATCTCGACCGCCATCATCGCCAGCTTGTCCGACACCCGCGGGAAGGCGATCAGCGGCTTGCCGAACTGCTTGCGGTCCTGGGCATATTGCAGCGCGATGTCGAGCGCCGACTGGGCGACGCCGATGGCGCGGGCGGCGGTCTGGATGCGGGCGCTTTCGAAGGTCTCCATCAGCTGCTTGAAGCCGCGCCCCTCCTGCCCGCCGAGCAGGTTCTCGCCCTTGACGCGGAACCCGTCGAAGGCCAGCTCGTACTCCTTCATGCCGCGATAGCCCAGCACCTCGATCTCGCCGCCGGTCATGCCGGGGGTCGGGAAGGGATCGTCGTCGGTGCCGGGGGTCTTCTCGGCCAGGAACATCGACAGGCCCCGGTGATCGGTACTCGCCGGATCGGTGCGCGCCAGCAGCGTCATCACGTGGGTGCGCGCGGCATGGGTGATCCAGGTCTTGTTGCCGGTCACCAGGTAGTCGTCGCCGTCCCGGGCCGCGCGGGTGCGCAGGGCGCCGAGATCCGAGCCGGTATTGGGCTCGGTGAACACCGCGGTGGGCAGGATCTCGCCGCTGGCGATCTTCGGCAGCCAGTGCGATTTCTGCGCGTCGGTGCCGCCGCAGAGGATCAGCTCGGCGGCGATCTCCGAACGCGTGCCCAGCGAGCCGACGCCGATGTAGCCGCGCGAGAGCTCTTCGGAGACGACCACCATCGAGGCCTTCGAGAGGCCGAGCCCGCCGTGGGTCTCGGGGATGGTCAGGCCGAACACGCCCATCTCGGCGAGCGCGTCGATGATCTCCATCGGGATCAGCGCGTCCTTGAGGTGCCAGTCATGGGCATGGGGCTCGACCTTTTCCACGGCGAAGCGGCGGAACTGTTCGCGGATCATCTCGAGCTCGTCGTCGAGGCCGGTCGCGCCGATGGTGATGTTGGCGGAGTGCTCCTGGATCAGCTCGACCAGGCGGGCGCGGGCGGCAGGGGTGTTGCCGTCCTCGGTCAGGGTGCGGATCGCCTCGGTGTCGAGGTCGCGCCGGACGTCGCGGGACAGGCCGATGTCGTGCAGCCGGACGATCTCGCCCTGGCTCATCGGGATGCCGCCGAGGATCTGGCCGAGATATTCGCCGAAGGCGATCTGGTGCAGCAGCTGCTCGGTCTCGCCGAACTTTCCGTCCGCCTGCAGCCGCTCGGCCCAGGCCTGCATCTGCGCCAAGCTCTGGGCATAGGTGGCCAGCCAGGCCAGCCCGTGCACGGCGGTCTGATGCGCCTCGATCAGCGCTCCCGAGACCCGGCCCTCGGCACTCACCCGCGCCTTGAGCCCGTCGCGCGCGGCCTCGAACACCGCATCCACCGGGGCCAGCGCGGCGCCGGTCAGGGTCAGCAGGTCGGGCAGGAGAATCGAGGTCGGGGTCTGTCCGTCATGGGGCATGAAATCGGTCCTTTCTGGCGTCGCCCGGTCCTAGTCATTTCGCAGGTGCAGCGCAACAAAAATTCACGTCAGGGCCGGAATTCATTCATTAGTTGCGCAGCATTTTTGCGGTGCGGCGCCTTGAAAGGGTGCTATGCAGGCGCGATGTCGTCCCTTTTCGCGCTCCTCACGCCGGTCGAGCTGTCGTTGGCGCTGCTCCTCGCCCTCATCGCCGGGACGGTCAAGGGCGTGGTCGGATTCGCGCTGCCGATGGTCCTGGTCTCCGGCCTCGGCACCTTCATGGCGCCGGACCTGGCGCTGGCCGGCCTGATCCTGCCGACGCTGGTGGCCAACGGCATGCAGGCGCTGCGGCAGGGCCCGAGGGCGGCCTGGGCGTCGATGCGCGAGTTCCGGGTGTTTCTCGGCGTCGGGCTGGTGTTCCTGCTGGCCTCGGCGCAGATGGTGCGGCTGGTGCCGATGGACGTGCTGCTGCTGATGATCGGGATCCCGGTCACCGGCTTCGCGCTGGTCCAGCTGGCCGGCGTGACGCTGCGATTCGCGGCGCGCACCCCGCGGATCGAGGCGGCGTTCGGCGCCTTCGCCGGCGCGATCGGCGGGTTTTCGGGGATCTGGGGGCCGCCGACCGTGGTGTTCCTGACCGCGCTGGGGCTGCCCAAGCGCGAGCATATTCGCGTGCAGGGCGTGGTCTATGCGCTGGGGTCGGTGGCGCTGCTGGGCGCGCATGTCGGCTCGGGCGTGATGCGCGCCGAGACGGTGCCGTTCTCGCTGCTGCTCGTGGCGCCGGCGGCACTCGGCATGTGGATCGGCGGCCGGCTGCACGACCGCATCGACCAGGAGACCTTTCGCCGCGCGACGCTTCTGGTGCTGCTGGTGGCGGGCCTGAACCTGCTGCGGCGGGGCCTGATGGGCTGACCGGCGCCCGGGACGGAACGCAAGCGGGCCCCGGCATCTGCCAGGGCCCGCGCGAGAGACGATGCGTCGCCGATCAGCCGATGGCGGCGGCCTTCACGTCGTCGTCGATATAGGGCACGTACTGCTCGAAATTGTTGGCGAACATCTCGACCAGCCTGGCCGCCTGGCGGTCATAGGAGGCCGGATCGTCCCAGGTCCGGCGCGGGTCGAGCAGCACCTCGGCGACGCCGGGAACCGCCACCGGCACCTCGAAGCCGAAATACGGATCCTTGCGGAACTCGACCTCGGCGAGGCTTCCGTCCAGCGCCGCGGTCAGAAGGGCGCGCGTCGCCTTGATCGGCATCCGGCTGCCGGTGCCGTAGGCGCCGCCGGTCCAGCCGGTGTTGACCAGCCAGCAGGTGGCGCCGTGCTGGGCGATCTTCTCGCGCAGCAGGTTGCCGTAGACCTCGGGACGGCGCGGCATGAACGGGGCGCCGAAGCAGGTCGAGAAGGTCGGCTCGGGCTTGGTCACGCCGCGCTCGGTGCCGGCGACCTTGGCGGTGAAGCCCGACAGGAAGTGATACATCGCCTGCGCCGGGGTCAGCCGCGAGATCGGCGGCATCACCCCGAAGGCGTCGCAGGTCAGCATCACGATGTTCTTGGGATGCCCGGCCAGGCCGGTGGGCGAGGCATTGGGAATCGCGTCCATGGCATAGGCGCAGCGCATGTTGGCGGTCAGGCTGGTATCGTTGAAATCGAGGTCGAAGGTCTCGGGGTCGAAGATCATGTTCTCGATCACCGTGCCGAAGCGCGTGGTGGCGGCATGGATCTCGGGCTCGGCCTCGGCCGAGAGCGCGATGGTCTTGGGATAGCAGCCGCCCTCGAAGTTGAAGAGCCCGCGATCCGACCAGCCATGCTCGTCGTCGCCCACCAGGATCCGGCCCGGATCGTTTGACAGCGTGGTCTTGCCGGTGCCCGAAAGGCCGAAGAAGACGGCGCTGTCCACCGGGTTGCCGATGGCATGGTTGGCAGAGCAGTGCATCGGCATGATGCCCTTCTCGGGCAAGAGGTAGTTGAGCAGCGTGAACACCGATTTCTTGTTCTCGCCGGCATATTGCGTGCCGCCGATCAGGATCAGCTTGCGGTCGAAGTTCATCGCGATCACGGTTTCCGAGCGGCAGCCGTGCTTGGCGGGATCGGCGCTGAAGCTGGGGCAGTTGATCACCGTGAAATCGGCGGTGAAGCTGTCCAGCGCGTCGCGTTCGGGGCGGCGCAGCAGGTGGCGGATGAAGAGGTTGTGCCAGGCCAGTTCGGTGACCATCCGGACGTTGATCGCATGCGCCGGGTCGGCCCCGCCGATCAGGTCCTGCACGAAATAGTCGCGGCCCTTCATGTGCGCCAGCATGTCGCGATAGAGCGCGTCGAAGGCATCGGGGGTCATCTCGGCGTTGTTGTCCCACCAGATGTGCTCGGCCACGCTGTCGGTCCGGACCACGTGCTTGTCCTTGGGCGAGCGGCCGGTGAACTTGCCGGTAGTGACCAGCAGCGTTCCGCCCTGGCCCAGCGAGCCTTCGCCGCGCAGCAGCGCGGCCTCGATGAGCGCCGGTTCCACGAGGTTGTAGTGAACGTTGCCGAGGCCCTCAATGCCCTGATCTTCAAGCCGGAATTTCGGATTAACCCGTCCAGATGTCATGCCGTCGTCTCCTTTGGTCGTGCGCGCCTGCCGCGGAACCCGGTCGCACACTTGGGCTTTGCCATCGGCGTCCTGGCCGATAATCGCGGTTTTACCATGAGGGTCCGAAGCATGAACAGGCGGCTTTGCCCGAGTTAGCGCAACCACGGCGATGTTTAGCGCAATCATTTCCGGAGGCAGGTGGCGGTCGTCGCGCATCCGTGGCGAAATTCAGGCAATCCTAACGATTGTCCGCCCAGATGGTTGCGAGGAAAGCGGTGATTCGCGCGGGTTGCATCGCGCGGGATCTCGCAAGGGAGGGGCCAGGGCGATGCCGGCCGGGCCCCGGCGAGCAGAGGCGGTTCACATGTCGAAGATTGCGTTGGTCGATGACGACCGGAATATCCTGACCTCGGTCTCGATGACCCTCGAGGCCGAGGGGTTCGAGGTGGAGACCTACAATGACGGCCAGGCGGCGCTCGATGCGTTCAACAAGAAGATGCCGGACATGGCGGTGCTCGACATCAAGATGCCGCGGATGGATGGCATGGACCTGCTGCAGCGCCTGCGCCAGAAGACCCAGATCCCGGTGATCTTCCTGACCTCGAAGGACGACGAGATCGACGAGGTGCTCGGCCTGCGAATGGGCGCCGACGACTATGTGAAAAAGCCGTTCTCGCAGCGCCTGCTGGTCGAGCGTATCCGAGCGCTCCTGCGCCGCCAGGATGCCGCCGCGGGCGATGCCGCGGGTACCGGTCCGGAAGCCAACGTGATGGAGCGCGGGCACCTGCGCATGGACCCTCTGCGCCATTCGGTCAGCTGGAAGGGCCGCGACGTGTCGCTGACGGTGACCGAGTTCCTGTTGCTGCAGGCGCTCGCGCAGCGCCCGGGTTTCGTCAAGAGCCGCGACCAGCTGATGGACGTGGCCTATGACGATCAGGTCTACGTGGACGATCGCACCATCGACAGCCACATCAAGCGCCTGCGCAAGAAACTGCGGAGCGCGGATGACGATTTCGCGGCGATTGAGACGCTCTACGGGATCGGGTACAGGTACAACGAAGAATAGACCGCTTGGATGAGCATTGCCGAAAGGACCCCCGTGCAGCAGACCGGCGCGATCGCGATGCAGGGCGTTGACGCGGCGGGGGACGGCGCTTCCGCGCAGGTTCGCGGGGCCGCGCGGCGCGCAAGCCGGCGGGCGCTCGGCCTGGGCGTCTTCCCGCTGAAATCCTCGCCGCTGACCCGGCGGATCATCACCTTCAACCTGATCGCGCTGAACGTCCTGGTGGCGGGGATCCTGTTGCTGAACGCCTCGCGCGAGAGCCTGGTGATGCAGCATGCCAGCGCGCTGATCGGCGAGGCCGAGCTGATCGCCAACGTTTTCGAGGTGCAGTCCGCCGCGCGCGGCGCCGAGAGCCTGACGCCCTTCGAGGTTGCGCGGGCGCTCGACGGCCTCAGCCTGCGCAACGGGGTCGAGGTCTATGTCTTCGATGCCGGCGGCAGCCTGGCGGGTCACACCGAGGGCACCAATCAGAGCGGCGCGCTGACCGCGCTGGCGCCCGACCGGGCCGGCAAGACGCCGATCCTCGACGGGCTCGGCCTGGTCTGGACCCACGGGGTGCGCAGCGTCATTCCGGCGGGCGACGCGGACGCGCCGACGCTCGAGACCCAGCTGCGGGCGCTGATCCCAGCGACCCTGCGCCGCGGCACCCAGGTCGAGACCGGGCTGGACACGGCGGGTGGCACGGTCTTCTCGGCCTCGACCCCGATCCGCCACGGCGAGGCCGCGATCGGCGTCGTCGCCGTCGCCACCCCGTCGGGCGAGATCGATGCGATGGTGCGCGGCGAGCGCGAGCGGGTGCTGCAGATGTTCCTGGTCGCCGCCCTCGTGTCGGTCGGGCTGAGCCTGGTGCTGGCCTCGACCATCGCCAATCCGCTGGCCGATCTCGCCGAGGCGGCCGAGACCGGGCGCGAGCGCAATGCCGGCAAGATCCGCCCCGGGCGGATCCGCATCCCCGACCTCAGCGGCCGGCCTGACGAGATCGGGCGCCTGTCGCGGGCGATGCGCGGAATGGTCTCGGCGCTCTACAACCGCATCGATGCCAACGAGCAGTTCGCCGCCGATGTCGCCCACGAGATCAAGAACCCCCTGGCCAGCCTGCGCTCGGCGGTGGGCACCATGCGGATGGTGACCCGCGAGGATCAGCGCAACCGGCTGCTCGGCGTGATCGAGCATGACGTGCGCCGGCTCGACCGGCTGGTCAGCGACATCTCCAACGCCTCGCGGCTTGACGCCGAGCTGGTCAAGGAGGACGAGAAGGAGTTCGACCTGCTGGCCATGCTGGCGACGCTCAACCAGTATCTCGGCGCCGATGCCGAGGCCAGGGGCATCGACTACATCACCGACATGCCCGCCGGTCCGATCCTCATCCAGGGGCTCGAGGCGCGGCTCGCGCAGGTCTTCGTCAACCTGATCACCAACGCGATCTCGTTCAGCGAGACCGGAGACGCGATCCGGGTCTGGGTGCGCCGGCGCAAGGACCGGGTGCTGGTGGTGATCGAGGATACCGGCCCCGGGATCCCCGACGAGGCCCTCGCGAAGATATTCCGCCGCTTCTATTCGCAGCGCCCGGAAGAGCATTTCGGCAACAATTCCGGCCTGGGTCTCGCGATCTCGAAGCAGATCGTCGAGGCCCATGGTGGGGTGATCTGGGCCGAGAACATCCGCCCCACCGAGGCCGATATCCTCTCGGACCCGCTGGGCGCGCGCTTCGTCGTCGGCCTGCCGGTCTAGGCCGATGGCCGCCGGCGACATCCCGCCCGGGCCCCCGGAGGCGCTGGTCGGCCTGAATACCGCCACCGCCACCGTGCACGCCTCCTGCGTGGCGCTCGGCGGGCGTGCCGTTCTGATCCTCGGCCCCTCCGGAAGCGGCAAGTCAGCGTTGGCCCTTTCGCTGATGGCCTTCGGCGCGCGGCTGGTGTCGGACGACCGCGTTGCGCTGCGCCGTGACGGCCCCCGCCTCATCGCCACCGCGCCGGAGGCGATCCGCGGCCTGATCGAGGCGCGCGGCGTCGGGTTGCTGCGCGCCGAGGCCGAAGCCGAGGCGGTGGTGGCGCTGGCGGTCGATCTGGCCCGGATCGAGACGGCGCGCCTGCCGCAACGGCGTGAAATCGACCTTCTGGGGCATCCTGTGGTCTTGCTTTCCAAGGTCGAAGCCCTCCATTTTCCGGCAGCGATCCTGCAATATCTCAAGGCAGGTCGCCGGGGAGACGATGACTGAGACAGATCCTGCCATGCTGCAGCTGGTGCTGGTGACAGGCCCTTCGGGGGCCGGACGGTCGACTGCCGTGCACGTGCTGGAAGATCTGCAGTTCGAGGCCATCGACAACATGCCGCTGACCCTGATCCCCCGCCTGCTCGAGGGGCCCGGCCCGGATCGCCCGCTGGCGCTGGGGGTCGACACGCGGAACCGCGACTTCTCGACCGCCGGATTGGTCGAGCTGATCGCCACCCTCACCGAACGCCCCGGCATCGCGCTGACCGTGCTCTATCTCGACTGCCGCAGCGAGGTGCTGCTGCGCCGCTTTTCCGAGACCCGCCGCCGGCATCCGATGGCCCCGGCGGAGAGCCCCGAGACCGGCGTGACGCGCGAACTGGAGCTGCTCGTCCCGATCCGCCGCCGGGCCGACATCCTGATCGACACCTCGGATCTGAACGTGCACCAGCTGCGCGAGGAGATCGAACGCTGGTTCGCACCGGGCGGCGATACCAGGCTGGCGGTCTCGGTACAGTCCTTCTCGTACAAGCGCGGATTGCCGCGCGGCATCGACATGGTGTTCGACTGCCGGTTCCTGCGCAATCCTTACTGGCAGCCAGAGCTGCGCGCCCGCGACGGGCGCGATCCGCAGGTCGCGGCCCATGTCGCCGCCGATCCGCGCTTCGCGCCGTTCTTCGACCGGGTGCTGGACCTGACCCGGCTGCTGCTGCCCGCCTATGTCGAGGAGGGCAAGTCGCACCTGTCGATCGGCTTCGGCTGCACCGGTGGGCAACACCGCTCGGTCGCCATGGCCGAAACCCTGGCCAAGGCTCTTGCGGCGGCCGGACAGCAAGTGTCAATTAGGCATCGCGAGCTTGAAAGCCGCAGGTCGGAAGAGAGGCCGGAGTGATCGGGATCGTGATCGTGATGCATGGCGGAACTGCCGGGGAACTTCTGGCCTCCGTCGAGCATGTACTGGGCAGACAGCCCGCGATCCGGGCGCTCTCGGTGGAGGCCGATCATGACCGGACGGCCAAGCAGACGGAAATCACCGCCGCGGCGGATGCCGTGGACAGCGGCGAGGGGGTGGTGGTGCTGACCGATCTCTTCGGCGGCTCGCCCGCCAATCTCAGCCTCGGCGCCTGCGCGACGCGGGGGCGCCGGATGATCTATGGCACCAACCTCGCGACCCTGATCGAGCTGGTGAAGAACCGCGATCTGCCGGTGGACGAGGCGGTCCGGCGCGCCAAGGAAGCGGGCCGCAAGTACATCGGCTCGAAGAATGTCAGCTCTGATTGAAAGCCCCGCGCGCACATGACTCATCGCAAACTGAAGATCGTCAACGAAAAGGGCCTGCACGCGCGGGCGTCGGCGAAGATGGTCGAGGTCGTCGACGGGTTCGACGCCACCGCCGAGATCTCGCGCGAGGGGCTGTCGGCCTCGGGCGACAGCATCATGGGCCTTTTGATGTTGGCAGCGTCCAAGGGAACGACTATTGACGTCGAGACGTCCGGGCCGGATGCTGAGGCCCTTGCGGAGGCACTCGAAGCGCTGGTTGCGGACAAGTTCGGCGAAGGCTTCTGAGCGTCCCGGCCACAGCGCGAAGAACAGGAACGGCAGATTGGCAGAGACCGCTGAAAACGGCGATTCGGGCATCGCGACGGATGGCGGGCAGGCGCGCGGCGAGACCTATGACCGGCGCACCCTCACCTATGCCAATTCCTTCGACGATCCGCTGACTGCCTTCACCATCCGCGCCATCGAGTGGTGCACCGGCAAGCTGACCATCCTGCGCATGGTCAACCGCTTCGAGAAGACCAACGCGGATTACCGCGGCCAGAAGTTCTGGCGCGGCGCGCTGGACGTGATGGGCATCGACCTGCTGACCCCGCCCGAGCAGCTGGCGAACATTCCACGCAAGGGGCCGGTGGTGGTGGTGGCCAATCATCCCCATGGCATGGTCGACGGGATGATCTTCGCCGACCTGATCGGACGGGTGCGGCTCGACTACCGGATCCTGACCCGCTCGGTGCTGACCGGGCTCGACGAGGCGGCGACCTCGTTCATGATCCCGGTGCCTTTCCCCCACGATCCGGAGGCACAGCGCAAGATGGTCGAGATGCGCGCCGCCGCCATGGCGCATCTGGAAAAGGGCGGGGTGGTGGCGCTGTTTCCGTCCGGGGTGGTGATGTCCTCGGACACCTGGTTCGGCCCGCCGATCGAGCGCGAATGGAACGTCTTCACCGCCAAGATGATCCGCCGCTCGGGGGCGCAGGTGGTGCCGATCTTCTTTCCCGGCCGCAACAGCCGGGCCTATCAGATCGCCAACAAGCTGTCGCCGATCCTGCGCCAGGGGCTGCTGCTGCACGAGATCGTGCGCTCGTGCAAGAAGCCGCAGGCGCCGGTGGTGGGCAAGCCCTTGACCGAGGCGCAGATGGCGCTGCTGGAAACCGATCCGCGCGGCTTCATGGCCTGGCTGCGCCAGCATACCCTGTCGCTGGGCGAGACCGGCGCAAGCTGACGCCCTGCGCGCGGATCAGCGGGTCGGAACCGGCACCTCGCCGCGATAGTCGTAGAAGCCGCGCTTGGTCTTGCGGCCCAGCCACCCGGCCTCGACATACTTGGTCAGGAGCGGGCAGGGGCGATACTTGGTGTCCGCCAGCCCGTCATGCAGCACGTTCATGATCGCAAGGCAGGTGTCCAGCCCGATGAAATCGGCCAGTTCCAGCGGCCCCATCGGGTGGTTGGCGCCCAGTTTCATCGACTGGTCGATCGACTGCACGTTGCCGATGCCCTCGTAGAGCGTATAGGCGGCCTCGTTGATCATCGGCATCAGGATGCGGTTGACGATGAAGCCGGGGAAATCCTCGGCGCTGGCAGCGGTCTTGCCCAGCTTTTCGACCACGCCGAGGCAGGTCTTGTAGGTCTCCTCGTCGGTGGCGATGCCGCGGATCAGTTCGACCAGCTTCATCACCGGCACCGGGTTCATGAAGTGGAACACCATGAAGCGTTCCGGCCGGTCGGTGCGGCTGGCCAGCCG
>JAGRMU010000144.1:6307-6536 GCA_020441165.1 Sedimentitalea sp. | reverse complement strand
GGTCGCATCGACGCTCAGTTCGCCATCGGTCACTTCGGCAAGGAGAAGAACAGCCATCACACAGCCCCCGCTTCTTTGAGTTTCGCAACCAGCTCGTCCACCGAGCCGACGATGATGCCGGCGGCGCGGGCCGCGGGCTCTTCGGTCTTGACCACTTCGAGGCGCGGCGTGACATCGACGCCGTAGTCGGCGGCGGTCTTCTCGTCCAGCGGCTTCTTCTTGGCCTTCA
>JAGRMU010000144.1:4474-6283 GCA_020441165.1 Sedimentitalea sp. | reverse complement strand
CGCGGCTCGTTCAGGCGCAGATCGACGGTGACGATGGCCGGCATCTTCACCTTGATGGTCTGCAATCCGCCATCGACCTCGCGGGTGACCAGCGCGTGATCGCCCTCGATGTCGAGCTTGCTGGCGAAGGTGCCCTGCGACCAGCCCAGCAGCGCCGAGAGCATCTGGCCGGTGGCGTTCATGTCGTTGTCGATCGCCTGCTTGCCGGCGAGCACCAGGCCCGGCTGCTCTTCCTCGACGATCCTGGCGAGGATCTTGGCCACGGCGAGCGGTTCGATATCGGTGTGCACGTCCTCGGCGGCGACCACCAGGATGGCGCGGTCGGCGCCCATCGCCAGCGCGGTGCGCAGCGTCTCCTGGGCCTGCTTGACGCCGATCGAGACGGCGACGATCTCGTCGGCCTTGCCGGCCTCCTTGAGGCGGATCGCCTCCTCGACGGCGATCTCGTCGAACGGGTTCATCGACATCTTCACGTTGGCCAGATCGACGCCGCTCCCGTCCGCCTTCACGCGAACCTTCACGTTGTAGTCGATCACGCGCTTGACAGGCACCAATACCTTCATCTGCGGTCTCTCCTCAAACTCCGAGCCGGTTGCCGACTCGCTGCTAAATCGTCCGGACCGTAGATAACGGCGCGGCGCCCCGCGAAACAGGGCAAAATCGTCGGTTCATCGCGCGCCGACGTCGCGTTTTGCCGGGCAGGGGCGACTGACGTTGCGTCCCGCCGCGTCAGCGGTTCGCCCCCGGCACCCACAACACGTCGTCCCGCCCGCCGTTGTTGGCGCTGCGCGCGGCAACGAAGAACCAGTCGCTGAGCCGGTTGAGATAGCGCACCGCCGCCGGGTTGACCGGCTCGGCGCCGGCCAGTTCCACGGTCAGCCGCTCGGCCCGGCGGGCGACGGTGCGGCAGACATGCAGATGCGCCGCCAGCGGTGTGCCGCCCGGCAGGATGAAACTGCGCAGCGGCTCGAGGCTGGCGTTCATCGCGTCGATCTCGGCCTCCAGCCGGTCCACCTGGGCGTCGATCATCCGCAGCGGCGGATACTCGGCCTCGGCATCCTTCGCCATCTCGGGCCGGCAGAGATCGGCGCCGAGATCGAACAGATCGTTCTGGATCCGCATCAGCGCCGCGCCGATCTCGCCCTCCGCATGCAGGCGCGCCACGCCGAGCGCCGAGTTCAGCTCGTCCGAGGTGCCATAGGCCGCGACGCGCAGCGCGTGTTTGGGCACCCGCACGCCGTTGCCGAGCGCGGTCTCGCCGGCATCGCCGGCGCGGGTGTAGATCTTGTTCAGGACCACCATTCTCATTGCCCTCCCTGGCCGCGGACATAGACATAAAGCAGGATCAGCAACACGGCGATGAACTGGAAGAGGATCCGCAGGCGCATCATCTTGTTGCCGTACTTGTGGTTGAATTCGCCCCCCTTTCCGAAGCCGCCGATGCCGATCATCAGCACCACGACAACGGCCAGAACCGCCAGCACCACCAACACGAAAAGGGGATCGCCCATCCTGCCTTGCCTTTCATTGCCCGTCCGGCGGTGATCTAGCGGCTGGGGCCGCAAAAGCGAACCGCTAAATTCAGAACCGGGCGACGATCCGGTCGATGGAGCGGGTGGACAGGACGCGCCGCAGATAGCCGGCGAGATAGGTGGCGGTCGTCACGTAATAGCGCGGGCGCGGGCGCGGCGCCTCGAGGGCGCGGACCAGCTTGGCGGTGACCGCGGCGGCGGGCAGCTCGAACCGGTCCGGGGGGCCGGGGCGATACATCCGGGGCAGCAAACGCGCCTCGTAATCGGCGCGGCGCGG
>JAGRMU010000144.1:0-4344 GCA_020441165.1 Sedimentitalea sp. | reverse complement strand
CCCCTCGAGCGCGAATTTCGTGGCCGCATAAGCGCCGCGCCAGGGGATGGCGACCAGCCCGATGCCCGAGGAGCATTGCACGATCCGCCCGTGCCCTTGCGCGCGCATCACCGGGATGACCCGGCGGGTCAGCTCGTGCCAGCCGAAGAAGTTCGACTCGAAGATGTCGCGCAGTCCCGCGACCGGCAGATCCTCGACCGCGCCGGCCAGTTGGTGCGCGCCGTTGTTGAAGAGCGCGTCCAGAGTGCCGCCGGTGGCCGCAAGAACCGCGTCGAGGCCGCTGGCGATTCTGGCTTCGTCGCAATAATCGATGCGCGGGCTCTCGAACCCCTCGGCCGCGAGCCTCTCGCAGTCGCCCGGCTGGCGGCAGGCGGCGAAGACCCGCCAGCCGCGTGCGCGCAGCCCGCGCGCCGCGTCGAGGCCGATGCCCGACGAGCATCCGGTGATGAGGATGGATTTCTGCGTCACGCCGATGCCCGCCTTGCCGATCCGCGCCGTTCTCGCGCGTTTCGGCACCGGTTGCAATCGCGCGGCGGTGACCCGGTCAGTCGGCGGGTTTCCTGCTGACCAGCGAGGCCGAGATCCAGCCCAACTGCTGGTCGGGCAGGGTGCGCAGGCGCAGCCAGCCGGTGCCGGAGTCGCTCAGCACCTCGACCTCGTGCCCGATCCCGAGCTGCGCGACCACCGGGTAGAGGGTGCCGGGCCCGTCGCGCATGTTGACGCGGGTGCCGGTGATCTCGCGGATGTCGGGCCGCGGCTCGTCGGGGGCACTCGCCACCGGCTCCGCCGGGGCATCGGTCGTGGCGGGGCGCGCGACCAGCCGGGCGCTGCCGTCGCCCATCGAGACCAGCGTCAGTTCCTGCGCGGCGGTGCCGGACCCGGCCTCGGCGATCAGCGACAGGCCCTGGCTGAGGCTGCTGCGCACCTGCCGCAGCCTCTCGGGATCGGGCTCGGCGGCGCCGCCGGAAAAGGCGGTCTGAACCCGCGCCGTGGTGGCGGTGCCGGGATCGGCAGCGATGGCCACGGTGGTCCCGGCGGCCGGCTCCATCCGCGCCGGCGTGACCGCCGGCTGAAAGGTTGCGGCCGGTTTCGCGGCGGGCGCCGGGGCGGCGGGCGGGTCTGCCCGCGCCACGCTGCGCTCCGGGGCGGGGGCGATTTCGGCAGGGGCAAGCGCCTGCTTGCGCGGCTGGAAATCGGCGCCGCCGCTCATCTGGTAGAAGGCCAGCGCCAGAAAAACGAATGTCAGAACAATGAAACTCTTCATCCCGTCCCCCCAAGAGACATCACGAAACAATCGGTCGGCGCCGGCAGAAGCGCCCTCAAAGGACCAATGATAACGCATTCGCCGATTCGGAAAACCCGCCCGACGAAAAATTGTGGTTCCAAGGCGACCACTTAGCGCCGCCGCTGCGAAATCGCCGGCGCCCGCTTTACCGGGGCGATGATGCGTCGTATCACATCATCTATGAGCGACGTGATCGACGACCCCAACATGAAGCGGCCCGATGCGCCGGGCGAGGTCTCCGAGCCGCTGCGCCGGGCGATCGGCGAGCGCTATCTGACCTATGCGCTGTCGACGATCATGCACCGGGCGCTGCCCGATGCGCGCGACGGTCTCAAGCCGGTGCACCGGCGCATTCTCTACGCGATGCGCGAGTTGCGCCTGGCCAGCACCGGCGGTTTTCGCAAGTCGGCGAAGATCAGCGGCGACGTGATGGGCAATTATCACCCCCACGGCGATGCTGCGATCTATGACGCGATGGCGCGCCTCGCGCAGGATTTCAACGTCCGCTACCCGCTGGTCGACGGGCAGGGCAATTTCGGCAATATCGACGGCGACAACCCGGCGGCCAGCCGCTACACCGAGGCCCGGCTGACCATCGTCGCCGAGGCGCTGCTCGACGGGCTGAACGAGGATGCGGTCGATTTCCGCGACAATTACGACGGCACCCTGACCGAGCCGGTGGTGCTGCCGGCGCAGTTTCCGAACCTTCTTGCCAACGGCGCCTCGGGCATCGCCGTGGGCATGGCCACCAACATTCCGCCGCACAACATCGCCGAGCTCTGCGACGCCTGCCTGCACCTGATCCGCACCCCCGAGGCGCGCGACGACACGCTGCTGAAATACGTGCCCGGCCCGGATTTCCCGACCGGCGGCGTCATCGTCGAGCCGGCCGAGAACATCGCCGAGGCCTACCGGACCGGGCGCGGCTCGTTCCGGCTGCGCTGCGCCTGGGAGATCGAGAAGCTCGATCGCGGCACCTGGCAGATCGTGGTCACCGAGATCCCCTACCAGGTGCAGAAATCCAGGCTGATCGAGAAGATCGCCGAGCTGATCCAGACCAAGAAGATCCCGATCCTCGCCGACATCCGCGACGAGAGCGCCGAAGACATCCGCATGGTGATCGAGCCGCGCAGCAAGAATGTCGATCCCGAGGTGCTGATGGGGATGCTCTATCGCAACTGCGATCTCGAGGTCCGGTTCAGCCTCAACATGAACGTGCTGATCGACGGGGTGACGCCCAAGGTCTGCTCGATGAAGGAGGTGCTGCGCGCCTTTCTCGACCACCGCCAGGAGGTCCTCTTGCGCCGCGCCCGGCACCGGCTGGGCAAGATCGACCACCGGCTGGAGGTGCTCGAAGGCTTCATCACCGCCTTCCTCAATCTCGACCGGGTGATCGACATCATCCGCTATGACGACGATCCCAAGGCGGCGCTGATGCGCGAGGACTGGTCGCGGGATTTCGTGCGGGCGACCTCTGAACGCGACTACAAGACGCCGCCGCCGGGCGAGGGCGAGCTGTCGGAGCTGCAGGTCGACGCGATCCTGAACATGCGCCTGCGCAGCCTGCGNNCGCCTGGAAGAGCTGGAGCTGCGCCGCGAGCAGTCCGAGCTGATGGAGGAGCGTGCGGATCTGGAGGACCTGCTCGACGACGAGGGGGTGCAATGGGCCCGCATCGCCGACCAGCTGAAGGAAACCAGGCGGGTCTTCGGCAAGGACTACGAGGGCGGTGCCCGGCGCACGCGCTTCGCCGAGGCCGGCGAGACGCCCGAGGTGCCGCTGGAGGCGATGATCGACCGTGAGCCGATCACCGTGGTCTGCTCGCAGATGGGCTGGATCCGGGCGATGACCGGCCATATCGACCTTTCCCGCGAGATGAAGTTCCGCGACGGCGACGGGCCGCGTTTCGCCTTTCATGCCGAGACCACGGACCGGCTGCTGGTCTTCGGCAGCAACGGGCGGTTCTACACGCTTTCGGCCGCCAACCTGCCCGGCGGGCGCGGCATGGGCGAGCCGCTGCGGCTGATGGTCGATCTGCCGAACGAGGCCGAGATCGTCGATCTCTTCGTGCATGTCCCGGGGCGCAAGCTGCTGGTCGCCTCCTCGGCCGGCAACGGTTTCGTGGTGCCCGAGGACGAGGTTCTGGCCCAGACCCGCGCCGGCAAGCAGGTGCTCAACCTCGGCGACGCGGCGCGGGCGCGGATCTGCCGGCCGATGGCCGGGGATCACGTGGCGGTGGTGTCCGAGAACGGCAAGTTCCTGGTCTTCCCGGCGGACGAGCTGCCCGAGATGTCGCGCGGCAAGGGCGTGCGGCTGCAGAAATACAACATGGCGCGCGGCAAGCAGGGATCGCTCGAGCTGGATGGCGGCCTGTCGGACCTGACCACCTTCGATCTGGCGGACGGGCTGAAATGGGAGATGGGCGGCGGCAAGACCCGGCACGAGCCCGACCTGCGCGACTGGCTGGGCAAGCGCGCCGGGGTCGGCAAGCGCCCGCCCTACGGCTTTCCGCGCAACAATCGCTTCGGCTGAGCGCGATTTGCCCCGCTCGCCGTTCTGGTCTATCTGCTGCGGTGTTCAGGACAACGAGGGATGACATGATCCGACTTCTCGCCTTGCTGACCGGCTTCGCGCTGCTTTCCGCCTGCGCCGATCCCAACCAGGACAAGCCGCCCGCGGACCTGGGGGAGTTCCGGCTCGGCCACAATATCGTGGTGGCCAGCAAGATGCAGAAGGGCCCGATCTCGCGCGAGGCCAGCCAGGAGGAATGGGTCGAGGTGCTGACCTCGGCGGTCGACCGGCGCTTCGGCGGATTCGAGGGCAGCCAGCTCTATCATTTCGGGATGAGCGTCGAGGGCTACATGCTGGCCCCGCCCGGCGTGCCGGTGATCTACAATCCGCGCTCGATGCTGATCATCAACCTGACGGTCTGGGACGACGCCGCCGGCAAGAAGCTGAACGACAAGCCGCAGCAGTTCCAGGTGCTCGAGGACACCACCCAGGGCAGCGCCTTCCTCGGCTCGGGGCGCGAGCGCACCAAGGAGGAGCAGATGGAGGGCCT
>JAGRMU010000622.1 GCA_020441165.1 Sedimentitalea sp. | reverse complement strand
TCCCGCACCGAGACATCCTCGGTCGGTTTCGCATTGATGTCGATCATCCCCTGGGCCATGGCGCGCGTCCTTGTATGGTCAGGCCCGCGCCCCTTCGCGCCCGGGCCGAAATCCCGGCTGTCGTGCCTCATTCACCGGCAAAGGGCAAGGGGAGGGGGCGAAAATCCCGCCCGGCCCCCCGCCGCCCCCCTGACCGCTCGCGGATCGGTGATGGCGCGCGATGGGCGCGGCACTGGATGCGGGCGGGCGCGCGTCCTAAGCTCGGCTTGCACGCCCGTCCCGACCAGGAGCCAGGATCGCCATGAGACGCCGCCGCTTTCTGTCCCTCTCCGCCGCCGCCCTCGGTGCCGGCGCCCTCCGGGCCCGGGCCGGCGACGTGGTCTTCGAGGTCACCCGCAGCGAGGCGGAGTGGAAGGCGATGCTGACCCCGCAGGAATTCGCGGTGATGCGCGAGGAGGCGACCGAGCGCGCCTTCACCTCGCCCCTCGACAAGAATTACGCCCCGGGCACCTATCTCTGCCGGGGCTGCGATCTGCCGCTCTACGCCTCCGAGGCCAAGTTCGACAGCGGCACCGGCTGGCCCAGCTTTTTCGAGGCGCTGCCCGAGGCGGTCGGCACCCGTCAGGACCGCAGCTTCTTCATGCTGCGCACCGAATGCCACTGCCGCCGCTGCGGCAGCCACCTCGGCCACATCTTCGACGACGGCCCGCCCCCCACCGGCAAGCGCCACTGCATCAACGGCGTCAGCCTGGTGTTCAAGCCCGCCGCCGCCTGATCCGGCGGTCAGGCCGCCCTCGTGCCGCCTGCGCGCCCCGCCTCAGTCCTTGAAGTTGCGGCTGACCTTGATCTGGTCCCAGGCCCAGACCACCAGCTGAAGCTGCTCTTCCTGGGAGCGGTCGCCGCCGTTCATGTCAGGATGCAGCACCTTGATCAGCTTCTTGTAGGCGTGGCGCACCTCGGCCTTGGTCCAGCTGTCGCGCGCCTCGAGGATCTCGATGGCGCGGCGCTCGGTGGGCGGCAGCCGGCGCCCGGCGCCGCCGCCCTTGCCGGGGTTCTGCGTCGCGTTGGCGCCCAGCACCTGGTGCGGGTCCTCGATCCCCAGCCGCGCCCAGGCCCGCGCCTCGGGATCGCTCATCGGCCGCGTGGTGCGTTCCCAGACCCGGTCCTTGGACTGCTGCGCGTTGATCTCGGCCTCGGCGGTACCGTTAAAAAAAAACAACTTGAGATTGTATTCGCGCACATGCTGCTGGCAGAACCAGAAATAGTCGTCCAGCACGTCCGGCGCCTTGGGGGCGCGGAACTTGCCCGCCTCCTGGCA
>JAGRMU010000621.1 GCA_020441165.1 Sedimentitalea sp. | reverse complement strand
TGGCACTGATCGGGCTTGTGCGCAATCTGGCGGCCGAGTTCGGCCCGAAGGGCGTCCGCGTCAACGCCATCTGCCCCGGCCTGGTCAAGACCGATTTCGCGCGCGAGCTGTGGGACAAGCCCGAGGTCACCGCGCGCATCGCCTCCGAAATCCCGCTGCGCCGGCTTGGCGAGTCCGAGGATTTCTCGGGCCTTGCCGTGTTTCTCGCCTCGGATGCCAGCCGCTACATGACCGGTCAGGCGCTGACCGTCTGCGGCGGCTCGAACATGTGGACATAAGGGTTTGATATGGAACTCAAAGACAGGATCATTGTCGTCACCGGCGCGGCCAGCGGCATCGGCCGCGCGCTGGCGCTGCGTTTTGCCCAGGAAGGCGCGCGACGGATCGTCTGCGCCGATCTCAACGGCAGCGGCGCCGAGGACACGGCGCGCGGGATCGACGGGCTCGCCTACGCGGTGAATGTCGGCAAGGAGCACGAGATCTCGGCGATGATCGAACGCGTCGAGGCCGAGATCGGACCGATCGACCTTTTCTGCTCGAACGCGGGGATCTCGGTCGCGGGCGGCGTCGAGACGGCGAACGACGACTGGCAGCGGATCTGGGACATCAACGTGATGAGCCATGTCTGGGCAGCGCGCCACATGGTGCCGCGGATGTCGGCGCGGGGCGGCGGGTATCTGTTGAACACTGCCTCCGCCGCCGGGCTGCTCAACCAGGTCGGTTCGGCGCCCTACGGGGTCACCAAGCATGCGGCGGTCGGTCTGGCCGAGTGGCTGGCGATGACTTACGGCGATCAGGGCATCAAGGTGTCTGTGCTTTGCCCGCAAGCGGTGCGCACCGAGATGACGCGCGGCCACGAGGACCATGTCGCGGCCATCGACGGCATGATGGAACCCGAGCCGGTCGCCGAGGCCTGCGTGCAGGCGATCCGGGACGAGACGTTCCTGGTGCTGCCGCATCCCGAAGTATTGGGCTACATGCGTCACAAGGCCGAGAACTACGACCGCTGGATCGGCGGGATGCGCAAGCTGAACCGGAAATACGGCGGCTTCGGCCCTGGCAGCTGACCCTGTGGGCGGCGCGCGGATGTGGCTCTGACCCGGCCTATCTGGCCCGGATCGGCCGCATCAGACCCTCCTGCGCGACGCTGGCCACAAGCTGCCCGTCTGCGTGATAGATCGATCCGCGGTTGAAGCCGCGCCCGCCGCCGGTGAACGGGGCATCCATGCTGTAGAGATGCCAGTCCTGGAACCGGATCGGCGCGTGAAACCACATCGCATGATCGAGGCTGGCGGTCATCACGCCGCCGGTGAACCAGGTCAGCCCGTGCGGGCGCAGGGACGAGCCGAGCAGGTTCATGTCCGAGGCATAGGCCAGAAGGCAATGCTGCATCTGCCGGTCCGCCCCGGCCGCCGCCGCCATCCGGAACCACAGCTGGTTGGCGTCGCCGGCGGGCGCGGGCGTCAGCAGGTCGCGCGGTGCCACCTCGCGGACCTCGATGGGGCGCGGGCGCAGGAAATCCGGCTTGATCCGCTCGGGCACCCGGTCGACATAGCGCTCGCGCAACGCCTCCCGGCCGAGCAGTCCCTCGGGACCGTCGACCTGCGGCATCGGGTGCTGGTGCTGCCATCCCTCCTCCTCGACATGGAACGAGGCCGACATGTTCAGGATCTGCTTGCCGTGCTGGATCGCGACCACCCGGCGGGTGGTGAAACTGCCGCCGTCGCGGGCCCGGTCGACGCTGTAGATCACCGGGATCGACGGATCGCC
>JAGRMU010000143.1 GCA_020441165.1 Sedimentitalea sp. | reverse complement strand
GAGTTCTTCGCCGGGAAGGGTTCTGACGATGCGCCCCCTTGAGATTGTGCCCTCGTATCCTGCCTCTTGCGGAATGTTAAGAGATTCTGTATATTCTTACTAAGACCGAAAATCGGTGGAGAGCCAGGATGAAGCAATTTGCAGCAGGGGATCTGACCCGCAACACGGGCGATCTCTTCGAGGCGGCGACCGTCGCCCCGGTCGCGATCACGAAGCACCGTAAACCGCGCTTCGTGGTCATGTCGATGGAGCGGTTCCAGGCCCTGACGGCCGGACGCGGGTCGCAGGTGGCCCTCGATGTGGCAGATATGCCCGATGAGCTGGGCGACCTTCTCGACCAAGGCATACAAGAGCATTTCCGTGACCGCTGACTTCCCCGCCGCGGGGCAGGTCTTCGACTACCACTATCTCTGGAAGTGGCAGGCGGATCGCGGGGAGACGGAAGGTCGGAAGAAACGGCCGAGCTGCGTGGTGATCGTCGTCACCAACCAGGCGGGTCATCACCTCATGTTCATCGCACCGATCACCAGCAAGGCTCCGGGTCCGGGGCGGACGGCACTGGAGATCCCCGAGACCGAGGCGCGGCGCGCCAGGCTCGACAGCGATGTGCCACTCTGGGTCATCCTGGACGAGTTGAACGCCGATATCCTCGAGACGTCTTATACGCTCGAAGAGCGGTCACCGCGCGGATCGTTCAGCCCGGCCTTCACAGACGCGATCCTGCGCGAGGTCCAGCGCCTTCGCACCGCCGGCAGGCTGAAGCTGTCGCGCCGGACCTGATTCCCGAACACCGGCAAAACGGACGCGCCGGTCTCGCCCCCTTCGCGGCAGACCGGGGTGCGATCTCTCTGACCTGCCCACATTCCGAACTCTCAGCCGCCACCACCTCCTGAAAGGGGAAAGGGGGCTTTCTGTCCTGTCAGACCCGCAACCTGACTCAAAGGACAGTCGAAATGACCGATCAAAGCCCGAAGAATGGACCCGATATCCCATCACAAGCCCGCCTCCGGGAGACCTTGTCGCTGATCGGCAGGGAGATCGAGGACCAACCACTCAGGAGCTAGTCGCTGGCGCGGATCATGCGCGTAACCTTCGGTGGCAGCGATGCCGGCGGCGCATGGGACTGGCGCATG
>JAGRMU010000142.1 GCA_020441165.1 Sedimentitalea sp. | reverse complement strand
ATGCTGCGCGCCAAGGGCGTGGTCGGCAAGTTTGTGGAATTCTACGGTGAAGGCCTGGATCACCTGCCCCTCGCAGACCGTGCGACGATCGCCAACATGGCTCCGGAATACGGCGCCACGTGCGGCTTCTTCCCGATCGACGACGAGACCCTGCGTTACCTGCGCAACACCGGGCGCGACGAGGACCGGGTGGCGCTTGTCGAGGCCTATGCCAAGGCCAACGGCATGTGGCGCGGGGCGGATTATGCGCCGATCTACACCGACACGCTCAGCCTCGACATGGGCACCATCGTGCCGGCGATCTCGGGTCCGAAACGGCCGCAGGACTACATCGCGCTGGATGGCGCGGCCAAGGCCTTCGGGAAATACGTCAAGGGCGTGCGCGAGGGCAAGCCGCCCTCCGAGCGCGCCGAGGTGCGCTGGGAGGGCGAAGGCGGCGCGCCCGAGCCGCGCGAGATCCCCGGCGACGAGGGCCATCACCAGCGCGGCTACGTGATCACCGAGGACGGCCATTACCAGCTGCATGACGGCTCGATCGTGATCGCCTCGATCACCTCCTGCACCAACACCTCGAACCCCTACGTGATGATCGGCGCCGGCCTCGTGGCCCGCAAGGCGCGCGCGCGCGGCCTGACCCGCCAGCCCTGGGTCAAGACCAGCCTCGCGCCGGGCAGCCAGGTGGTCTCGGCCTATCTGGAGGCGGCCGGGCTGCAGGAAGACCTGGATGCCATCGGCTTCAACCTGGTGGGCTATGGCTGCACAACCTGCATCGGCAACTCGGGCCCGCTCGAGCCCTCGATCAGCAAGGCGATCAACGATTACGACCTGATCGCCACGAGCGTTCTGTCGGGCAACCGCAACTTCGAGGGCCGGATCAGCCCGGACGTGCGCGCCAACTACCTGGCCAGCCCGCCGCTGGTCGTGGCCTATGCGCTGGTCGGCGACATGAACGTGGACATCTCCAGGGAGCCGCTGGGGACCGACAAGGACGGCAAGCCGGTCTACCTGAAGGACATCTGGCCGAGCCAGGCCGAGATCGCCGCGCTGGTCGAAAAGACCGTCACCCGGGAGGCCTTCCAGGAGAAATATGCCGACGTCTTCAAGGGCGACGACAAGTGGCGCGCGGTCGAGACCGCCGAGGGACAGACCTATGACTGGCCGCCGACCTCGACCTACGTGCAGAACCCGCCCTATTTCCAGGGCATGAGCAAGGAGCCCGGCACCATCGAGAACATCGAGGGCGCCAAGGTTCTGGCGGTGCTCGGCGACATGATCACCACCGACCACATCAGCCCCGCCGGCTCGTTCAAGGACACCACCCCGGCCGGCAAGTACCTGATCGACCGCCAGGTACCGGTGCGCGAGTTCAACTCCTACGGATCGCGCCGCGGCAACCACGAGGTNNNNCGGCACCTTCGCCAACATCCGCATCCGCAACGAGATGCTGGACGGGGTCGAGGGTGGCTATACCAAGGGTCCGGACGGCCAGCAGACCTCGATCTTCGACGCCGCCATGGCCTACCAGGAGGCCGGCACCCCGCTGGTGATCTTCGGCGGCGAACAGTACGGCGCCGGATCGTCCCGCGACTGGGCCGCCAAGGGCACCGCGCTGCTGGGGGTCAAGGCGGTGATCGCCGAGAGCTTCGAGCGCATCCACCGCTCGAACCTCGTCGGCATGGGGGTGATTCCCTTCGAGTTCACCGGCGGCGACACCCGCAAGACGCTGGGCCTCACCGGCGACGAGACCGTGGCGATCCACGGGCTCGACACCATCCAGCCGCTGCAGGAGGTGCCCTGCACGATCACCTATGCGGACGGGACCGAGAAGACGATCCAGCTGAAATGCCGGATCGATACCGCCATCGAGATCGAATATGTCGAGCATGGCGGCGTGCTGCATTACGTGCTGCGGAACCTCGCCAAGGCGGCCTGACCTGCATCCCAGCCCGACCAACGAAGGCCCGGACCGGCGTCCGGGCCTTTTGTCATTTCCGCTCCCCGCGCCGCTCAGACCCGGATTCGGTCGCCGAGATCGGGCAGCAGGTGGCGCACCAGGTCGAAGGTCGAGACGATGGCGTTTTCCGCCGTCTCGGTGGTCGGGTAGAGATGCAGGCGCTGCCAGAAGGCGTCGGTGAAGCCGTCGATCCATTCGGCCAGCCGCCCCGGATCGGGCGCGGTCCGGCCCGCCAGCAGGCGCTGGCAGATGTCGCGGATCGCCTGGGCGCGCTCGGTGTCGTATTCGGCCGAGATCTCGGCAAACTCCGGGGTCGAACTCTGCTCGCCCCAGTAGGCGAACCAGATCGCCAGCGCGTCGGAATTGCAGACGCTGGGGTCGAAATCGGCGCGGATCACCGCCAGCAGCTGATCCAGCGGATCCTCCCCGGCCGCGGCCAGCGCGCTCTGCCAGTTCTCCTGGTAGCGCCGGTAATGCTCGCGCAGCGCCTCGGTCAGCAGCCCGGCCTTGGACTGGAAGTAGAAGACCGCGACCCCCTGCGAAAGCCCCGCCTCGGTGGCGACGGTGGCCAGCGTGGTCCGGCCGAGGCCGTTCTGCACGATCGAGCGCAGCGTCGCGTTCAAGAGCTGCTGGCGCCGGCGCGCGGCGTTCTCGCTGCGCTCCTTGCGGGGCTTGCCGGGGTCGTCCTTGACGCGCGCCATCGCCTGTCTCCTGCGGTTTGCCTCAGGTGTTTCACATCTTCGTCAGCCTGTCAGCGGAAAAAATTTATTTGAGCGCTCAATAAAACTTTACCACCGGATGCGGCTCGGCTACACTCCGCCGGAAACCGGGGAGACGCGTTTGAGCGAGCACAGCCGATATGACGCGATCATCGCGGGCGCGGGCCATAACGGCCTGACCGCCGGCTGTTACCTGGCCAAGGCCGGGCTGAAGGTGTTGATCGTCGAGAAGAACGACTGGATCGGCGGCGCCGCGGTCAGCCGCTCGCTGCACGAGGGCTGGACCTATTCGAACTGCTCCTATGTCTGCTCGCTGTTGCGCCGCGAGATCGTGCGCGACCTGGAACTGCCGCGCTTCGGGCTGCAGGTGATCCCCTACGAGGGCGGCGCCAGTTTCGGCGCGGATGGCGGGTATTTCGCCTATCTCTCGGACCA
>JAGRMU010000620.1 GCA_020441165.1 Sedimentitalea sp. | reverse complement strand
TCACCGTGACATGGGCGGTCAGCGACCCGCGCCGCCCGATCTTGATCATCTCGCCCAGCGTCTCGGGGCAGGTCGGCTCGCCCACCAGGCAGGCCGACATCGCCTCGCCCTCGCGCGCCATGTGATCGAGCAGCGCCGTGGTGCCGTCCACCGCATCGCCCTCCTCGTCGCCGGTAATGGTCAGGATGATGGCGCCGTCGGGCGGGCTCACCTTCACGAAATCCACCGCCGCCGCGACGAAGGCCGCGACGCCGGATTTCATGTCCGTCGCCCCGCGCCCGTAGAGCACGCCGTCCCGGATCTCGCCGCCGAAGGGCGGCACGGTCCAGGCCGCTTCGTCGCCCACCGGCACCACGTCGGTATGCCCGTTGAAGCCGAAGCTGCGCGGATGGCCCTTGCGCCCCCAGCGCGCAAAGAGATTGGCGATGCCGCCGCGATCCACCCGCCGGCACTCGAAGCCGGCGGCGCCCAGCACCTTCTCCAGCAGGACCAGCGCGCCGCCCTCCTCGGGGGTGACGGAAGGGCAGCGGATCAGCTCGGCGGTCAGGCGGGCGGCATCGGTGGGCGGCATGGGTCATCTCCTTCGGCTCGGCGCGCGGGCACCCTGCCACAGTTGGCGGCAAACGGCGGCGCTGCCAAGTCCCGATGGCCGAGAACCCGCCCGAAGCCCGCTACCCTGGCCGGGTTTCCCATACTTGCCGCACCCGCCGATTGTCCGTAGAGACAGGAAAGTCGGTCCGGGGTCCATGCGCAAGTCATTCTGCTTACTCGCCATTCTCGTCGCGATCTGGGCGCAGTCCGCTGCGGCGCAGAGCCTGACGGTGGCCACCGTCACCCGGCCGCCCTTCTCGATGGCCGAGCGCGGCGCCGAGACGGGGTTTTCCATCGAGCTGCTGGCGGCGCTGGCCGAGGCCCTGGGATGGGAGTACGAGATCGCGCGGGCCGAGCTCTTTTCGGAGATGCTGGCCTCGGTCACCGGGGGCGCGGCCGATCTGGCCATCGCCAACATCTCGATCACCTCGGCGCGCGAGACGGCGATGGATTTCAGCCAGCCGATCTTCGAATCGGGCCTGCAGATCATGGTGCCCGCAGGCAACACCGGACGCTCGTCGCTCTGGACGGCGCTGCTATCGCCCGACCTGCTGCTGGCGATCGGCGTCGCCTTCCTGCTGCTGATGGGCGGCGGCATGCTGATGTGGTGGTTCGAGCGCCGCGCCCAGCCCTATTTCGATCGGCCCGCCGCCGAGGCCTGGTTTCCCTCCTTCTGGTGGGCGCTGAACCTGGTGGTCAACGGCGGCTTCGAGGAGCGGGTGCCGCGGACCCTGTTAGGCCGGCTGCTGGGGGTGCTGCTGGTGCTGTCGTCGCTGTTCATCGTCTCGGTCTTCGTCGCCAAGATCACCTCGGCGATGACCGTCGAGGCGATCACCGGGTCGGTGAACTCGGTCAACGATCTCTACGGCAAGCGGGTGGCGACCATCGAGGGCTCGACCGCGGCGGGGTTCCTGGACCGGCGCGAGGTCGGCTATGACGCCTATGCCGGGCTCCAGCCGCTGCTGGCGGCCTTCGAGGCGGGTGACGCCGACGCCGTGGTCTTCGACGCGCCGGTCCTGTCCTACTATGCCA
>JAGRMU010000141.1:1459-2505 GCA_020441165.1 Sedimentitalea sp. | reverse complement strand
GTAAGCGGCGTTTGGCGGTCACCTTCTGCTGAATCGCGGGATTTGAGACTCAACCCCTGTTGGATGACAGGAAGTGAGTTTCTCAATGGAGACTACGAGAGCGTTTCTCAAAGGTCTGGGTGTCGAAATCTCAGATAGCGGGCACCGGCGGTGGCCGGATTGTGTGAAGGCGCGGATTGTGGCGGAAACGCTGGTGCCGGGCGCGACGGTGAATGACGTGGCACGGAAGTATGATCTTCGGCCGAACCACCTGTCGGCATGGCGGCGGATGGCCAAGAATGGCGACCTCGTGCTGCCCGCACCGGAAGCCGAGGCGGATTTCGCCCCGTTGGTGGTTTTCGATGTCGAGCCCACGCCGCCAATCGAAGACACTGAGGCGGGGCTCCCGGCGATTGAAATTATGGCCGGGGCGGTTGCTGTCCGGCTGGACGGAGCCACATCTGCGGGCCGGATTGCGGAAATCGTGCGCGCGCTCGGAGGCGGCGCATGATCTTTCCGTCGAACCGGGTGCGCATCCTGGTGGCGACGCAGCCCGTGGATTTCCGCAAGGGACATGATGGCCTCAATGCGCTGGTCCAGACGGTTCTGCGCAAGGACCCGTTCACCGGGACCGTGTTCGTGTTTCGGGCCAAGCGCTTGGATCGGCTGAAATTGCTTTATTGGGACGGCAGCGGTCTGGTCATGGCCTACAAGCGGCTCGAGGACACGACCTTCACCTGGCCCGCGATCAAGGACGGGATTATGGCGCTGAACCACGCGCAGTTCGAAGCGCTTTTCGCTGGTCTGGACTGGCGCAAGGTGAAGGCTTTGGAGACCCGCCCACCAACTGCGGCGGAGTGACTCGGGGCGTCGAATGCAGCGGTCATGGCTTTGATTTTGAGCTACAAACCCGGTCATGAGCGCTGTTGCCAAAGACCTCGATCTGTCTGTTCTGCCGCCGGAATACCGCGCCGTGTTCGAGGCGCAGGCCGCCCGTATGGCGGAACTGGAGGAGATCAACCAGCGCCAGGAACACCTGATCGCCGAGCTGCATCATGCGCTCTACG
>JAGRMU010000141.1:0-1407 GCA_020441165.1 Sedimentitalea sp. | reverse complement strand
GAGGTTGCCCTCGCCGAGATCGAAGAGAAGAAACCGGAGCAGGCCCCTGGCGATGACAAGCCCAAGCGCAAAAAACTCGCCAAGCGCAATCGTGGCAATCTGCCCGAAGGTCTGCCACGCATCGAACAGGTGATCGAGCCGGACAGCCTGGATTGCCCCTGTGGCTGCGGGCTGATGCACAAGATCGGCGAAAATCGCAACGAGCGGCTGGATATCGTGCCCGCGCAGCTGCGTGTGATCGTGACCGTGCGACCCAAATACGCCTGCCGCACATGCACCGACGGGGTCACACAGGCGCCAACGCCGCCCTGGCTGATCGAGGGCGGGCTGCCAACCGAAGCGGCCATCGCCCATGTGCTGGTCAGCAAGTATGCGGACCACCTCCCTTTATACCGGCAGTCACAAATCCTGGCTCGTTCCGGTATCGACATTCACCGTTCCACGCTGGCGGATTGGGTCGGCGTGGCGAGCTTCCACCTCAAGCCAGTCGTGGACCGGTTGGCCGAGCACCTGAAATCATCCACCAAGCTCTTCATGGATGAAACGACAGCCCCGGTGCTGGACCCGGGTCGCGGACGGACGAAAACCGGCTTTCTCTGGGCTCTGGCCCGCGACGACAGGGCTTGGGGCGGCGATGACCCGCCCGGCGTGGTCTACTTCTATGCCCCCGGGCGCCACGGCGAAAACGCGGAGACGTTCCTGACCGGCTTCGACGGCATCCTCCAGATCGACGGCTACCAGGGCTACAACCGGCTGACCAAACCGGCGCGCAAGGGCGGCGAGCCGATTGTCGTGGCGCATTGCTGGGCCCACGCCCGCCGCAAGCTGAAGGAAGTGTTTGACCGCGACGGCTCCGAGATCGCCGCCGAGGGCTTGCGCCGGATCGCCGAAATTTACGCTGTTGAAAAGGACATCCGCGGCACCTCCCCCGGCCAGCGCATGTCCGCCCGTCAGGCTCGATCCGCCCCGCTGGTCGCCGCATTCGGAGAGTGGCTGCAGGCTCAGCGCCGGCGCGTCTCGGCCAAGTCACGGCTCGGCGAGAAACTGGCCTACATCCACCGCCATTGGCACGGGCTGCAGACCTTCCTGAGAGACGGCCGCGTCGAGATCGACTCCAACGGCGTCGAAAACCTCGTTCGCCCAATTGCCCTCAATCGCAAGAACGCATTATTTGCCGGTCACGACGAAGGCGGCAAGGCATGGGGCCGCATCGCATCTCTGATCGAAACCGCCAAGATCAACGGCGTCGAGCCCTTCGCCTACCTGAAATCTACACTCGAAGCGATCGCGGCAGGCCATCCGAAAAACCGCATCGACGATCTGCTTCCCTGGAATTTCCGGCCATCAAGCTGAAAGCCCGGTGCCCTCCAGCCGCCGCTTACGGTGGATTCACAAACGAAGTGCAAA
>JAGRMU010000619.1:410-1108 GCA_020441165.1 Sedimentitalea sp. | reverse complement strand
AAAGATCGATGCTGTCGAGGCCGCGTTCGAAATCGCGGATCTGGTCGCCGGTGCCGTCGGCGGCGAGCACGAAGATGTCGCGCCCGGTCCCGCCATAGAGCCGGTCGGCGCCGCGTCCGCCGATCAGGATGTCGTCGCCGGCCAGCCCGCGCAGGTCGTCGTCGCCAGGGCTGTCCTGCAGGATGTCGTCGCCTACGGTGGCGTCCATGCGCCCGGGCCCGCCCGCGGCGACGATCTGCCCGGCCGAACCGAGGGCGATGTCGAGCTGGGTCAGCCCGGCCTCGCTGCCGCTGCCGGCGAAGACCTGCACCCGGCCATGGGCGACGGCGGCGCTGACCGCCGAGACGTTCTGCAGGCTCAGGCCCGCCCGGTCCTCGATGGTGTCGAGATGCAGCAGCCGCCCGTCCGGCAGCAGGGTGAAGAGCGAGAGCCCGTCATCGGCGCCGCCGGCGATCACGTAGGCGCGCCCGTCCACCGTCACGGTCTCCAGCGCGGTCAGGTTCTGGAACCGGCTGGTGCGGTCGTCGACCACGTGGTCGGTGGCGATCAGGGCGCCGCCCGGCCCGATCTCGAACACGCTGATCGAGGAGGAGCCGGTGGCCGCGGCCAGCAGGAACGAGCGCCCGCCGATCTCGACCGCCTCGAGGGCGCTGGGGGCGTTGATCGCCAGCCCCTCGGCGGCGCCGATGCTGCTGACC
>JAGRMU010000619.1:0-298 GCA_020441165.1 Sedimentitalea sp. | reverse complement strand
TGGCCCCGGCGGCGCTGTGGGCGGGCTCGGCGCGCAGGCTGCTGGCGCCGGTCACCCGGTAGCAGTCGATGCCGCTGCGGCCGGTCTCGGAGACCCAGAGATACTGCGCGTTCCCGATCTGCGCCGAGGCCATGGTGGCGATCTGCGCGCCCAGCCCCGGCGCCTTGAGATAGGCGCCGGCGACCAGGTCGCCCTGGTCGGTGACGGTATAGCTGGGCAGGCCGGGCGCCGCCCCGGTCAGCGAGATCGCCTGCAGCGCGCCGTCGAGGCTGATCAGTTCGAGGCGCGGGGTGCTGAG
>JAGRMU010000140.1:166-3790 GCA_020441165.1 Sedimentitalea sp. | reverse complement strand
ACGGTGAACATGCGGTTGACGCCATCGCGCCCCGGCACCAGCCGCGGCGCGGCGCGGCGGATCATCGGGCCGGCGACGAAGTAGACCGCGACGGCCGTCACGAGCCCCGCGACCATCGCCATGGTGAAAGAGACCTCGAGGATCTGCTTCACGCCCTTCAGCGCCAGGTAGGTGGTGAAGGCCCAGGCCATCAGTGCGATCAGCGCCGGCACCACCCGCCGCGCCTTGGCCACCGGATCGTCCTTGAAGAAGACCAGCCGCTCGAGGGTGAAGAGCAGCCCGGCCGCGATCAGCCCGCCCATCACCGGCGAGATCACCCAGCTGGCCGCGATGCTGCCGACCGAGCCCCAGTTGACGATGCCCCATCCGGCCGCGGCGATGCTGGCACCCATCACGCCGCCGACGATGGAGTGCGTCGTCGAGACCGGCGCGCCCAGCCAGGTCGCGGCGTTCAGCCAGATCGCGGCGCCGGCCAGCGCCCCCATCATCACCCAGACATATTCGTCGGAGTTGGCCAGGTCCGCGGGATCGACGATGCCGTTCTTGACGGTCTTGACCACGTCGCCGCCGGCGATCAGCGCCCCGGACGCCTCGAACACCGCCGCGATCACGATCGCCCCGGTCAGCGACAGCGCGAAGGAGCCGACCGCCGGGCCGACATTGTTGGCCACGTCGTTGGCGCCGATGTTCATCGCCATGTAGGCCCCGATCACCGCCGCCGCGACCAGCAGGTAGGACTGCTCGACATGCCCGTAACGGGCGCCGGTGAAGATCATCACCGCGACGATGAAAAGGACCGCCGTGCCCAGCCGCCCGACCTCGGACCGGCTGAGATCGGCCGCGCGTTCGATCTTGACATAGTCCTTGATCATCATCTCTCCCCACCCGCTTCCTGCATGGTCCCGCCCCCCGGATCGCCCCCCCCGGATCGCCCTGGGGCCCGGTCCGGCCGGATATCGGGGGAATAGTGGCTGGAAGCCGCCCGGCGATTGAGGCAGATCAAGCCCGGGGGATTTCTTTGCCCGCTGATGCCGGAATGCCCATCTGCAGGGTCCGACACCGCCAGCACCCCCCGCGCCAAAACGCCCCATGACGGCGCGCCGCCGGTGCCGGGGGCTTGGCAAGCCGGGCGCGCGGCGTCACCCTCGGCCCATCTCAAGGAGGCTTTGCCCATGCCCACCGAACGCATCACCTTTCCCGGACATGCCGGCGACCTGCTGGCGGCGCGGCTCGAGCTGCCGGACGGCCCGCCCATCGCCACCGCGCTCTTCGCGCATTGCTTCACCTGCTCCAAGGACATCGCCGCCGCCCGCCGGATCGCCGCGCGCCTTGCGGCGATGGGCATCGCCGTGCTGCGCTTCGATTTCACCGGGCTCGGCCACTCGGGCGGCGAGTTCGCCAACACCTCCTTCACCTCCAACGTCGAGGACCTGGTCGCGGCCTGCGCCTATCTGAGCGGGCGCGATCTCGCGCCGAGCCTGCTGATCGGCCATTCGCTGGGCGGCGCCGCGGTGCTGAAGGCGGCGCCGCAGCTGCCCGGCGTCAGGGCGGTGGCAACCCTGAACGCGCCCTTCGATCCGGCCCATGTCACCCGGCATTTCGCCGACGCGCTGGCCCGGATCAAGGCCGAGGGCGCGGCCGAGGTCGATCTGGGCGGGCGGCCCTTCCGCATCGGCCGGAGCTTTGTCGAGGACATCTCCGCCGCCAGCCTGGGCGACGCGCTCGGCAAGCTTCGGGCGGCCCTGCTGGTGCTGCACGCGCCGCGCGACGAGATCGTCGGCATCGACAATGCCACGCAGATCTTCCGCGCCGCCCGCCACCCCAAGAGCTTCGTGTCGCTGGACGACGCCGATCACCTGATCTCGAAGCCGGAAGACGCCGAATACGCCGCCGAGATCATCGCCGCCTGGGTCCGTCGCTATGTCGACTTCGCCGAAGCGGCGCCTGGCAGCGACGTGCCCGAGGGCGTGGTGACGGTCTCCGAGACCGATCCGGGCAGTTTCCTGCAGGACGTGCAGTCCGGCGCCGTGCACATCCATGCCGACGAGCCCGCGGCCTATGGCGGCAGCGGCAAGGGGCTTTCACCCTACGGGCTGCTCGCCGCGGGTCTGGGCGCCTGCACCTCGATGACGATCCGCATGTATGCGCGGCGCAAGGGCTGGCCGCTGGAGCATGTGCAGGTGTCGATCAGCCATGCCAAGGTCCACGCCAAGGATGCCGAGACCGAGGCGCCCCGCAAGATCGACCGCTTCGAGAGGGTGATCCGCCTCACCGGCGATCTCGACGCGGCGCAGCGGCAGAAGCTGATCGAGATCGGCGACAAGTGCCCGGTGCACCGCACCATCGAACACGGCGCCGAAGTGGTCACCACGCTGGAGAAAACGCCCGGCGACCGCTGAGCGTCCGCGCCAATCCCGCCGCCGATGGGCCCGGCGCGGGGTGGTCAGAACGCGCCGCGGGGCGGACCCTTGATCCATGTCAAGACCGCCGACCCTGCGCTCGGGCACCCTCACGCTGCTGCGGAACAGGCCGATGCATCGATCGAGACATTCCACGGGACTCCTGTCGAAACTGGACCGCAGCGCCGATTTGTCAGTGGCATGGCGGTAGCTGTGATCGTCTGGACGAAGTTTCAAGCTATTGCGAGAACAAGGCGATCCTCGACGCGACGCGCGCCCGATCGACAGGCGTCGGCGCGTCCCGGAGTATCGGCACAACGAGGCCAGGTCGGGACAGCGTCCGGTCTTCCGGCGCCAGCTGACTGGCACGCGCCAAAATCGCGCCGGCGCAGGCGATTTCGGCGCGTGCCTTGTCGCCGCCCGCCCCCCGGTCTAAGAGGCGCGCATCCGCAGCACCTCGCGAAAGGCCGCATCTCCCATGATCCCCCGCTATTCCCGCCCCGAGATGGTCGCCATCTGGAGCCCCGAAACCAAGTTCCGCATCTGGTTCGAGATCGAGGCCCATGCCTGCGACGCCATGGCCGAGCTGGGGGTGATCCCGAAAGAAAACGCCGAGGCCGTCTGGAAAGCGAAGGACGTGGAGTTCGACGTCGCCCGCATCGACGAGATCGAGGCGGTGACCCGGCATGACGTGATCGCCTTCCTCACCCACCTGTCCGAGATCGTCGGTGCCGATGCGGCGCGCTTCGTGCACCAGGGGATGACATCGTCGGACGTGCTCGACACCACCTTCAACCTGCAGCTGGTGTGCGCCGCCGACATCCTGATCGCCGACATGGAGGGGCTGCTGGCCGCGCTCAAGCGCCGCGCCTATCAGCACAAGGACACGGTGCGGATCGGGCGCAGCCACGGCATCCATGCCGAGCCGACCACCATGGGCCTGACCTTCGCCCGCTTCTATGCAGAGATGGATCGCAACCTGAACCGGCTCAAGAAAGCGCGGATGGAAATCGCCACCGGCGCCATCTCGGGCGCGGTCGGCACCTTCGCCAACATCGATCCGGCGGTCGAGGCCCATGTCTGCGCCCGGCTCGGGCTGGAGCCGGAGCCGATCAGCACCCAGGTGATCCCCCGCGACCGGCACGCCGCCTTTTTCGCGGCGCTCGGCGTGGTCGCCAGCTCCATCGAGAACGTCGCCACCGAGATCCGCCACATGCAGCGCACC
>JAGRMU010000140.1:0-128 GCA_020441165.1 Sedimentitalea sp. | reverse complement strand
GGCAGCTCGGCCATGCCGCACAAGCGAAACCCGGTGCTGACCGAGAATCTCACCGGCCTCGCGCGACTGGTGCGGATGGCGGTGATCCCGGCGATGGAGAACGTCGCGCTCTGGCACGAGCGCGACAT
>JAGRMU010000618.1 GCA_020441165.1 Sedimentitalea sp. | reverse complement strand
ACGCAGGTCAGCTGATCGCCGATCGCCTCGTGGATCAGCACCGCCGCGACGGAGGAATCGACGCCCCCCGACAGCCCGCAGATCACCTTGGCATCGCCCACCTGATCGCGGATCTTGCGGATCGCCTCGTCGCGAAAGGCCTCCATGGTCCAGTCGCCGTCGAACCCGGCGATGCGCACGAAATTCTCGTAGAGCGTCCTGCCGTTGGGCGTGTGATGCACCTCGGGGTGGAACTGCACGGCGAAGAAGTTGCGCGACAGGTCGGCGGTGATCGCGAAGGGCGCGTTGGGCGAGGTGCCGTAGACCGCGAACCCGGGCGCCAGGGCGGCGACGTGATCGCCATGGCTCATCCAGACCTGTTCGCGCTGCTCGAGGAACCAGCCGGTGAGCAGGTCGATGCGCGTTTCCGAGGGCGTCACGTAGGCGCGGCCGAACTCGGCGGTGCCGTCGCCGCGCTCGACCCGGCCGCCGAGCATGTCCATCATCACCTGCTGGCCATAACAGATCCCGAGGATCGGCACCCCGAGTTCGAACACTTCGGCGGACGGGCGCGGGCTGCCGGCATCCATCACCGAGGCAGGCCCGCCCGACAGGATCACCGCGCGGGGCGCGAAGTCCTGCAGGAACGCCGGGGTCACGTTCTGATAGGGGTGGATTTCACAGTAGACGTTCAACTCGCGCAGCCGGCGCGCGATCAGCTGGGTGACCTGGCTGCCGAAGTCGACGATGAGAAGGCGCTGATGCGAGGTGCTGGACATGGCGCTTTCCTAAGGTGCGGCAACTGCCGGCGCAAGCCCGCCGGACCTCTTGAGGTCACGCAGTCAGCGGCGTGCCCGGGGCGCCCGGAATGTCGCTTTTCCCCCTCAATCGCCGCTATCCTGATCCGGCGGCGCGGGGCGGTGCGGTAAATGTCCCCAGAAGCGATCCGGACAAGGAATGGGCACATGGTTGAGGCGACCCCACAGCGCAGGGCGCGCGGCGGCGGCGGAGCGGCGCGGCGGGCGGAACGCACCGCGGTGCGAATCGAGACCGCCCGCTTCATCGAGCGCAACATCCCCAATTTCGAGATCCTCACCGAGGA
>JAGRMU010000617.1:1857-2088 GCA_020441165.1 Sedimentitalea sp. | reverse complement strand
ACCGCTGCTTCTATTGCCTGGTGGCGCATGGCGCGGCGGTCCGGCAACTGTCGGGCGATCCGATGCTGGGCGAGATGCTGGTGATGAACTATCGCGTGGCGCCGCTGGATGCGCGACAACGGGCGATGCTGGATTTCGCGGCGCTGATCACCACCGCCAGTGCCACCATCGAGGAAAGCCACCGGCAGGGGCTGCGCGATGTCGGATTTTCGGACCGCGACATCTGGGACA
>JAGRMU010000617.1:0-1678 GCA_020441165.1 Sedimentitalea sp. | reverse complement strand
CCGGGGCCCGGCCGCTCTCCGAGCGCGTCACCGAGCTGGGCAGCTATGCCTTGCCGATCGGACCCTTCGGCAACGGGGCGGTGCCGGTGCGCGGCTTCGAGGGGCGGATCGAGCGGCGCACCTGGCGCATCGACGGCGCGGTCGCAACGACTTTGCAGCTGCTCGCCCCGCTGCGCGCGCAGATCGAGGCGGCGGGCTTCGAGGTCGTGTTCCAGTGCGAGGACCGCGCCTGCGGCGGCTTCGATTTCCGCTTCGGGACCGAGGTGGTCCCGACGCCGGACATGCATGTGGACGTGCGCAACTACCGGTTCCTGGCCGCGCAGCGCGAAGATGCCGAGGCGATCAGCCTGCTGGTCAGCCGCAGCCGCGATGCCGCCTATCTGCAGGTGATCCGCGTGCTGCCCGCCGATGGTGCCCCTCCGGCATCGGCCCGCCCCGACCCCGGCGCGGAGCCCGCCCGCCCGGACCCGTCAACGACCGGGGCGCGGCCCGAGTCAGATCCCCTCGAGGCGCTGATGCGCCAGGGACACATTGTGCTGGACGATCTCGATTTCGCCCTGGGCGCCGAGGCGCTCGGTCCCGGACCCTATCCGTCGCTGACCCGGCTGGCGGACCTGCTGCAGGAACGCCCCGGGCTGCGCATCGCCCTTGTCGGCCATACCGACAGCAGCGGCACGCTCGCGGTCAACATCGCGCTGTCGAAACGTCGCGCGGCAGCGGTGCGTGCGCGGCTGATTTCGGAATACGGGATCGACCCGGCGCGCATCGAGGCCGAGGGCATGGGCTATCTCGCGCCGGTGGCCTCGAACCTCACCGAGGCGGGACGGCAGGCGAACCGGCGGGTCGAGGCGATCCTGCTGTCCGAGCCGTGATCGCCGCCGCCTTACCACTCCTCGGGGCCCTTGTCGGCGAAGGCGTGCACCAGGAAATCGATGAAGGCCCGCACCTTGGGCTGGGTGAACCGCCCCGGCGGATAGACCGCGTAGATGCCCTGGATCTCGGGGGGCAGGGTCGGCATCGCATCCTCGACCAGCCCCTTCTTCAGCGCCTCGGAATAGAGATAGCTGGGCAGGTAGGCGATCCCCAGCCCCGAGATCGCGGCATTGAGCAGCGACTGGCCGTCATTGACGCTGAGCCAGCCGGCGGTGCGCACCTGGCGCTTCTCCCCCGACGGCGCGGTCAGCTTCCAGACGCTGCCGCTGGACTGGCTGGAGTAATGCAGCAGCTTGTGCTCGTTCAGATCGTCGATCTTCGCGGGCCGTCCGTACTTGTCGAAATAGGCGGGACTGGCAACCATGCGCTTGGTGGTCTCGGTCAGCTTGCGCGCCCTGAGCGTGCTGTCCTCCAGCTCGCCGATGCGCACCGCCATGTCGAAGCCTTCCGAGATCAGCTCGACATAGCGGTTGGCCAGCACCATGTTGACGGTGATGTCGGGAAAATCGGCGAGGAACGTGCCCAGCACGGGCGACAGGTGATTGACGCCGAAATCGGTGGCGACGCTGATCCTGAGCAGCCCCGAGGGCGCCGACTGCATCGAGGTGACCAGCGCGTCGGCCTCGCCGGCATCGTTCAGCACCCGGCGCGCGCGGTCGTAATAGGCCAGGCCGATCTCGGTCGGGCTGACCCGGCGGGTGGTGCGGTTGAGCAGCCGCGCGCCCAGCCGCGCCTCGAGGCTCGA
>JAGRMU010000616.1 GCA_020441165.1 Sedimentitalea sp. | reverse complement strand
TCGTAGGTTTGCGGGCCGAGATGGGCCAGCAGGAACGCCTTGAAGACGACGATCGCCGCCAGGAAGAAGACGATCGAGCGGATCGAGACCGGCGGCCGGCTGCGATGATACGGGGTCGCGACCATCAGCCCGTCGGGCCGCATCCGGAAGGTATAGCCCTGCGCCATGGCGCGGTGCTTGCGGCCCACGCGCCGCAGACGTTCGTCGAAATCCAAATGGCCCTGTGCCATCGTCGCCTCCGTCACCTGGTCCCCACCAGCCGAAGTTCCCTGATACGGTAGAAATGTGGCGGAACTGAGGCGCTTGCCTCAAATGCTGCTAAATTTCGCGGGGTTCGGCGGCGTGGCGCAGCAGCAGCGTCGTCCAGTCGCCAATCCGCTCGGATCGCACCGGAGTGATGCCAAGGCGTGCATAAACCTCGGCCACCGCCTCGGCCTGGTCGTTCAGGATCCCCGACAGGATGGCAAACCCGCCAGCGCCAAGATGACGCACCAAGTCGGGGGCAAGGGCGATCAGCGGCCCCTTGAGGATGTTGGCGAAGACCAGATCGTAGGGCGCCGCCGCCAGCGCGGGATCGTCGAACCCCGCCGCCACCACGCAGCGCACCCGCCCGTCCAGCCTATTGGCGCGCAGGTTGGCCTCGGCCACTTCCACCGCCACCGGGTCGATGTCGCTGGCCAGGATCTCGACCGGCCAGATGCGGGCCGCCGCCATCGCCAGCACCGCGGTGCCGCAGCCGATATCGACGATGCGCGCCGGGGCGAACCCGTCCGAGACCAGCCGGTCGAGCGCCCGCAGGCAGCCCAGCGTGGTGCCGTGATGGCCGGTACCGAAGGCCATGGCAGCCTCGATCAGCAGCGGCTCGGACCCCTCGGGCACCTTGTCGGCATCGTGACTGCCATGGACGAAGAACCGCCCGGCCCGCACCGGCGCCAGTTCCCGGCGCACATGGGCGACCCAATCCGTCTCGGGCAGTTCCGAAACCGCGAAGGGCGCGGCGCCGAAGGCGGCGGCCAAGAGGGCCAGACCCGCCGCATCCGGGCTCTCGGTGAAATAGCCCGCCACCTCCCACCGGCCCGAGCCGTCCTCGAGCTCGAGAACCCCGACGCCGGTGGGCGCGGGCTCCAGCCGCTCCATGGCCTCGCCGAGGGCCTCGGCACCGGACTTGCCGGCCAGGGAGGTGAAGGCGGTAAAGGTCGGCATCAGCGTCTCCGGAAGCGGTCCGCATGCGCGTAGGGTCGCGGCGGCGCGAGGTCAAGCGGCGGCAGCTGCTGGCGGCTGAGCCCGGTGACGAAGTGCCAGCCCCAGAGCGCCGCCGCCGTGCCCGCCAGCAGGCTGGCGCCGGCCTGGGCGTAGATCACCCCGCTGGCGCCGAACCCGCCGGCCAAGGCCAGGCCCAGCGGCAGGGTCAGCACCCCGTCGCGCAGCCAGTTGGTCAGGGTCGAGCGCCCAGGCCGCCCCAGCGCGTTGAAGGCGGCGTTCGACACGAAGAGCGCGGCGGCGAAGACGAAGCCGCCCGCCCCGACGAAAGCGAAGGAGCGCACCACCTCGGCCCCCTGCGGCGAGAGGGCGAAGGCGTCGATCACCGCGCCGCTGGCCAGAGCCAGCACGGCCCAGGCGATCAACGTATAGATCAGCCCGAAGAGGATCGCATCGCGATAGGTGCTGCGCAGCCGGTCATAGCGGCGCGCGCCGAAATTCTGCCCGAAGATGCCGCCGATCGCGCCCGACAGCGAGAAGATGCCGCCGAAGGCGACGACGGTCAGGCGCCCGACCACCGCCCAGCCCGCCACCGCGTCATCGCCGAAGCGCGCCATCACCGTGGTCAGCAGGTAGTTTCCCACCGGCGTCGACATCTGCGACAGGATCGCGGGCAGGGCGATGGCGAAAAAGGGCCGCAGCGTCGCCGCGACATCGGCCGGCAGGGGCCGCGCCAGCAGATCATGCGTGCGGGTGGCGAAGCGCAGCGCCATGACCAGCATCACGCAGCGGGTCAGCACCAGAACCGCCGCCGCGCCGTCCAGCCCCATCCCCAGCCCGAGGATCAGCAGCGGGTCCAGCACCATCGCCACGCAGCCCGAGGCCAGCGTGACATACATCGACCGCGCGCCGTCGCCCACCGCCCTCAGCGCGCCGTTGACCACCAGCGCGACGGCCATGATGCCCAGCGACGGGATGGTGAGCGCGAGATAGCGCGCGGCCAGCGCCGCGGTCTCGCCGGTGGCCCCGGCCAGGGCCACGAGGTCGTGGCGGAACCAGAGGATGACGGCGGCGAAGACCGACTGGAAAGCGAAGGCGATCAGCGCCGCGCTGGTCGCCTGCCGCCGCGCACGATCAGCCTCGCCGCTGCCGATGGAGCACGAGATCAGCGCCGTCGAGGCGATCATCAGCCCGATCCCGGCGGAGACCGAGAAGAACTGGATCGCGAAGGCGAAGCCGATGGCGGCAACGAGGCGCGAATCACCCACCTGCGAGACCCACAGCAGGTTCGCGGCATCGACCAGGAACACGAAGGTGATCCCCATGGCGCCGGTCAGCGTCATGTAGGCCACGTGGCGCATGGTCGAGCCGGCCAGGAACCGGCCCTGCCCCGCCACCTGTCCGCTCACTCGGCCGGGGCGGGAAGGCCGCGCGCGAAGATGGTCTCGTATCCCGGCTCGGGATGGCGCGGGATCATCAGCGCCAGGCTCAGCGACACCAGCGCCATCCCCGCCGCCAGCCCGAAGACCGCCGACGGAGACACCACCCAGAGAAGGCCCAGCAGCACCGGCAGGAACACCGCGGCGATGTGGTTGATGGTGAAGGCCACCGCCGCGGTCGGGGCGATGTCGCCGGGATCGGCGATCTTCTGGAAATAGGTCTTCAAAGCCAGCGCCAGCCCGAAGAGGATATGGTCGATCACGTAGAGCGTCGCCGCCAGCGCCACGCCCCAGCCGAACCAGTAGACCCCGCCATAGAGGGTGAATACCGTGGCGAGGCCGATATATTCGACGGTCAGCGTGCGCCGCTCGCCGAAGACCCCGACCGCCTTGCCCAAGAACGGCGCCACCGCCATGTTCACGATCAGATTGATCAGGTAGAGCGCGGTGAGCTGGTGCACCTCGAAGCCGAA
>JAGRMU010000615.1 GCA_020441165.1 Sedimentitalea sp. | reverse complement strand
TCGGGGCCGACCTGCCGCCCACCGAACATGTCGGCTACCTGCTGCGGACATCGCCCGATGCCGACTACCTGCGCTGGCTGCGCGACGCCTGGGACGCGCCGCTGATCGTCAAGGGTGTGCTGCGCGACGCCGATGCCGCGCCGCTCGAGGCGCTGGGGGTCGACGCGATCTGGATCTCCAACCATGCCGGGCGCCAGTTCGACGGCGCCCCGGCCAGCATCGAGGCGCTGCCGGCGATTCGCGCCGCAACGCGCCTGCCGCTGATCCTCGACAGCGGCATCGGGGGCGGGCTCGACATCCTGCGCGCCCTAGCGCTGGGGGCCGATTTCGTGATGCTGGGCCGGGCCTTTCCCTTCGCCCTCGCCGCCCTCGGCCCGGCGGGGCCGGCGCATCTGATCGACATGCTCGCCCGCGACCTGCGCGCCAACATGGGCCAGCTCGGCGCCGCGGACCTCTCGGCGCTGCCGGACCCGATCCGGCTGGAGTGAGCCTCGGGCCGAGCGCCTGGACGAGAATTCGGGTGCCTCCGGCGGGAGTATTCGGGGCAAGAGGAAACGGCGGACCTGGGGCGCCGCTCCGGCGCAATGTGGCCGATCCTGCCCGCACCGGGGAACGCGGGGGGCTTTCGCGCGTTGGGTCTGATCGGCGCGGGAGCCGCGCCGCGACGAGTGCAACACTCACCCCGAGGAGATCGAACATGTTTGGAAAGACCACCCTGATGGCCGCCGTCGCCCTGACCCTGGCCGCCCCCGCCGCGTTCGCGGAAACCCGCGACTGGAGCGCCGAACTGGCCCCCGCGACCAATGCCAGCGGCGAGGTGACCGACGCGAAGGGCATGGCCGAGGGCACCGTCGACACGGAAACCGGCAAGGTCACCTGGACCGTCACCTATGAGGGCCTGACCGGACAGGCCACGGCGATGCATTTCCACGGTCCCGCCGCGGAAGGCGAGGATGCGCCCGTCGCCCTGCCCATCGACACCAGCGAGGGCTCCACCAGCCCGGTCGAGGGCGAAGCCGAGGCGACACCGGACCAGATCGCCGAGATGGAAGGGGGCCAATGGTATGTGAACGTGCATACCGAGGCCAATCCCGGCGGCGAGATTCGCGGCCAGGTCACGCTCGCCGAATAGCGCGAGCGGGGTCGGGTATCGGGAAGGCCGGGCGCAGGTCCGGCCTTTCTTCGTTCTGCGGGCGCGCGGGGAGATGTGCGGCAAGAAAGCGGCGGGCGCCATGGCGCGGGCGGCGGGCATTTCCCGAAATGGGCGCTTGCGCCGCGGCGCAGCATGTCGTTTGCTGAGCCTGCCCCGATCCCCGCGCCCGAAGGAGCCGCCCGAGATGACCGATTTCCGCAAGATCCTGATCGCCAACCGCGGCGAGCTCGCGATCCGGGTGATGCGCGCCGCCAACGAGAGGGGC
>JAGRMU010000614.1:1373-2364 GCA_020441165.1 Sedimentitalea sp. | reverse complement strand
GCCACCCGCTGCGCCAGCTGGCGCATCCGGGGATGCTGGACCATGGCGCGCAGCTCCGGCTGGCCGACCAGGATCAGCTGCACCAGCACGTCCTTGTTGGAATTGATGTTGGTCAGCATCCGCAGCTCCTCGAGCCCCTCCATCGACAGGTTCTGCGCCTCGTCGAAGATCAGGATGACGCGCCGCCCGGCGGCATATTCGGCAAGCAGGAAATCCTGCAGCTGCTGGAACATCTGCACATAGCTCGCCGCCGGATCGACCGGAACCTGCAGCGCGTTCAGGATCCACTGGATCAGCTCGCCCCGGTCACCCTGGGCGTTGGAGATCAGCCCGACGGTGACATCCTCGTCGATCTGCGACAGCAGCTGCTGCAGCAGCGTGGTCTTGCCCGAGCCGATCTCGCCGGTCACCAGGGTGATCGGCGCCTGCGACAGGATCCCGTATTCGAGCACCGCGAAGGCCTTCTTGTGCTGCCGGGACCAGTAGAGGAACCCCGGATCCGGGACCAGCGTGAAGGGCCGCTCGGTCAGGCCGAAGAAGGGCGCATAGAGCATGTCAGAGGTCATATCGTCACGGACATCCCGAAAAATGCAGCCCACTCAAAACCCGTCGCACAAACCGGCCTCGGCCCGGCGCGAATGCCCGGCCTGCCTTGCCACAGGCCCCATATAGGGTGTGATTTGCCTCTCCGCATCACCATTCTGCCCCGCCATGGCGCCTGCCCGTTTTCGCCCGGACGCAACCGGCACCCCGCAACCTGCGCGCATTTTCGGCGAATCGGAGGCATTTCGCGGCCTCCGGACCGCCGCGTCCGTCGCCGCGCCCGACAACCCTGAATTGCACCGGGAACGAATTTCCCCCCTCCGGGAGAAGTGTCGAAACCGCGGAAACAATCGCGCCGTGCACCGGTCCGCAGAATAACTCGGAAACCCGTTAAGAGCGCGTTACTTTTCAACAGGTTGCCCGGCCGTTTCCGGTATGGTAGGTGGGC
>JAGRMU010000614.1:324-1187 GCA_020441165.1 Sedimentitalea sp. | reverse complement strand
CCGATCCTTGTCGAACCCCGCCCGTCGCGGCACCGGGATACCGGTGCCGCACGCAGGTCGCGGACCGCTGGCGGCTACCGGACGGCGGGCAAGACCGTTTTCGAATATCTGCTGATCCTCGCCGCCCTGCCGGTGGTGCTGCCGGTGATCGCCCTGATGGCGCTGCTGGTCTCGCTGGACGGCGGGCGGCCCTTCTACTGGCAGCGCCGGGCGGGGCGCGACGGCACCGCCTTCGACATGGTGAAGATCCGCACCATGGTGCCGAATGCCGACCAGATCCTTCAGGACTACCTGGAGCGCAATCCCGAGGCGCGGCGCGAATGGGACGAGAAGCAGAAGCTGCGCCACGATCCGCGGGTCACCTGGATCGGCGCCATCCTGCGCCGGACCTCGCTGGACGAGCTGCCGCAGCTGTGGAACGTGCTGCGCGGCGAGATGGCCCTGGTCGGGCCGCGCCCGATGATGGTCGAGCAGCAGGATCTCTATGCCGGAAGCGACTATTACCGCCTGCGTCCGGGCATCACCGGCCTCTGGCAGGTCTCGGCCCGCAACCACAGCAGTTTCGCCGAGCGGGTCCGGTTCGACGCCGAATATCATGACAGCCTGTCGCTGAAGACCGATCTGTCGATCCTCGTGAGGACCGTCGGAGCGGTGCTGCGCTGCACCGGCCATTGAAGCGTCCGCCCACGGGTGTATGGTGACGCCTCCCGGATTCGCGGGCCGTTCTTGACATATTCGGATACGAGCACATGATCAGAAACTTCGCCGTCCTGATGGCCGTCTTGCTGAGCTTCGGGCTGCTTTCGGCCTGCGATTCCGCCGAGGAGCGCGCCGAGGAGCATTACCAGAAGGGCCTGGCCCTG
>JAGRMU010000614.1:0-201 GCA_020441165.1 Sedimentitalea sp. | reverse complement strand
CGGCCAGTATCTGCGCCTGGTCGAGCAATATCCCGAGAACCTCGAAGGCCGCCGGGCGCTGGCCCGGCTCTCGGCCGAACTGAACGACTGGGACGAGGCCGCGCGCCATCTGGAGGTCGCCGAAAAGCTGGCCCCCGAGGATCCGATGGTCCAATCGGTGCGCGCCGGGCTGGATTACCGCAACGCGCTGCGCGACCAGGA
>JAGRMU010000613.1 GCA_020441165.1 Sedimentitalea sp. | reverse complement strand
AGACCGCGATCATCTGCTGCACCATCAGGATCGGCGCGTAGAGGATCGAGAGGACGATCTCGGAGAGAACCGAGACCGCGAAGCGTGCCGGCCCGCCGAAATCGGCAAAGCGCGCCCCGGTCAGCGGCAGCGCCGCGACGCCCAGAAGCTTGGGCGCCAGCAGCATCGCGTACATCAGCACGATGACCAGAACGTGCCGCGCCTCGGTCAGTTCGGGCCAGGTCGGCATCAGCGGGTTGGCCTCGCTGAAATAGGTCAGCACGCTGGCATCCTTGCCGCGCCCGACCAGCGCCCACATGACCAGCAGCGCGAACCACATCGGCGAGAGCAGATAGCCGATGGCGCCATGGAAGAGATGGAAGCGCGACATCGAGCGGAAGCCGCGCGCGCCGAGCAGGTTCAGGTGCTGCAGGTTGCCCTGGCACCAGCGGCGGTCGCGCAGGATGTGATCGACCAGCGTCTGCGGGGTTTCCTCGTAGCTGCCCTTGATGCGCGGCAAAAAGCGCACCCCCCAGCCGCCGCGGCGCAATAGGCTCGCCTCGACGAAATCGTGGCTCATGATCAGCCGCTCGCGCCCACCGGGGCCGCGCAGATGCGGCAAGCCGGCGCAGGCGGCGAAGGCGCGGGTGCGGATGATCGCGTTGTGGCCCCAGTAATTGCCCTCCTGCCCGCACCAGCGGGCCATGCCCTCGGCGAAGGCGGCGCCATAGACGCCATTGGCGAATTGCTGCATCCGGGCAAAGACCGACTGCGCGCCGATCAGGTGGGGAAAGCTCTGGATCAGCCCGGCGCCGGGATCGCGGGCCATGGCGTCGGCCAGCCGGGCGATGGCGCGCCCGGTCATCAGGCTGTCGGCATCGAGCACCAGCATCGCCGGCCAGTCGCCACCCCAGCGCGACACCCAGTCGGCGATGTTGCCGACCTTGCGATCGGTGTTCTGCGCCCGGCGGCGGTAGTAGAGCTTGAGCCCCGGCGACAGCGAGGCACGCAGCGCCGCCACCGCCTCCTGCTCCTGCGCGGCGATGGCCGCGTCCTGCGTGTCGCTGAGGATGAACATGGCATAGTCATGCGCCCCGCCCCGGTCGCGCAGCTCCTCCAGCATCGAGCGGGCATTGCCCAGCACGTACCAGGGCAGTTCGTTGTGGATCGGCATCAGCAGCGCGACCTTCAGCGGCTCGGCCCGGCCCCGGCGCGGCACCGGGTCCTTGCGCATCAGCGAGACCATGCCCAGCACCACGGTGCTGACCGTGAAGCTGATCCAGAAGAAGTTGAAGGCGATCAGGACCAGCAACATCCCCTCGATCACGCTGATGCCGTCG
>JAGRMU010000612.1 GCA_020441165.1 Sedimentitalea sp. | reverse complement strand
AGACCGCGATCATCTGCTGCACCATTAGGATCGGCGCGTAGAGGATCGAGAGGACGATCTCGGAAAGAACCGAGACCGCGAAGCGTGCCGGCCCGCCGAAATCGGCAAAGCGCGCGCCGGTCAGCGGGAGCGCCGCGACACCCAGGAGCTTGGGCGCCAGCAGCATCGCATACATCAGCACGATGACCAGCACGTGCCGCGCCTCGGTCAGCTCGGGCCAGGTCGGCATCAGCGGGTTGGCCTCGCTGAAATAGGTCAGCACGCTGGCATCCTCGCCGCGCCCGACCAGCGCCCACATGACCAGCAGCGCGAACCACATCGGCGACAGCAGATAGCCGATGGCGCCGTGGAAGAGATGGAAGCGCGACATCGAGCGGAATCCGCGCGCGCCCAGAAGGTTCAGGTGCTGCAGGTTGCCCTGGCACCAGCGGCGGTCGCGCAGGATGTGATCGACCAGCGTCTGCGGGGTTTCCTCGTAGCTGCCCTTGATGCGCGGCAGGAAGCGCACCCCCCAGCCGCCACGGCGCAGAAGGCTCGCCTCGACGAAATCGTGGCTCATGATCAGCCGCTCGCGTCCGCCGGGGCCGCGCAGATGCGGCAGGCCGGCGCAGGCGGCAAAGGCGCGGGTGCGGATGATCGCGTTGTGGCCCCAGTAATTGCCCTCCTGCCCGCACCAGCGGGCCATGCCCTCGGCGAAGGCGGCGCCATAGACGCCATTGGCGAATTGCTGCATCCGGGCAAAGACCGACTGCGCGCCGATCAGGTGGGGAAAGCTCTGGATCAGCCCGGCGCCGGGATCGCGGGCCATGGCATCGGCCAGCCGCGCGATGGCCCGCCCGGTCATCAGGCTGTCGGCATCGAGCACCAGCATCGCCGGCCACTCGCCACCCCAGCGCGACACCCAGTCGGCGATGTTGCCGACCTTGCGGTCGGTGTTCTGCGCCCGGCGGCGGTAATAGAGCTTGAGCCCCGGTGACAGCGAGGCGCGCAGCGCCGCCACCGCCTCCTGCTCCTGCGCGGCGATGGCTGCGTCCTGCGTGTCGCTGAGGATGAACATGGCATAGTCATGCGCCCCGCCCCGGTCGCGCAGCTCCTCCAGCATCGAGCGGGCATTGCCCAGCACGTACCAGGGCAGCTCGTTGTAGATCGGCATCAGCAGCGCGACCTTCAGAGGCTCGGCCCGGCCCCGGCGCGGCACCGGGTCCTTGCGCATCAGCGAGACCATGCCCAGCACCACGGTGCTGACCGTGAAGCTGATCCAGAAGAAGTTGAAGGCGATCAGGACCAGCAAAACCCCCTCGATCACGCTGATGCCGTCG
>JAGRMU010000611.1 GCA_020441165.1 Sedimentitalea sp. | reverse complement strand
CATCTAGCCAGACATAGGGCCATTCGCCGGTCAGCGGACGGTTCAGTAACTCGCCGACCCTCTCGTCGATGACCTTGCACAGCTTTGTCACCGTGCTCTTCGCGATCCCGCACAGCCCCATGGCCTGCACCAACTCGTCCACGCGGCGGGTCGAGACGCCGCCGATCCACGCTTCCTGGATCACGGCCACCAGCGCCTGCTCGGAGGTCTTGCGGGCCTCGAGGAAGCCCGGGAAGTAGCTGCCCTGCCGCAGCTTCGGCACCCGCAGGTTGAGAGTGCCAAGGCGGGTGTCGAGCGACCGGTCACGGTAGCCGTTACGCCAGGTCGTGCGTTCGCCGCTGCGCTCATGCCGACCGGCACCGATCAGGCCGTCGACATCGGCCTCCATGATCAGTTGAAGGACGGCCTCGGCGATGCCGCGAAGCAAATCACCCTGATCGTGCTTGGCCACAAGCTCGGACAGGTCCATGTCGGTCTTGGTCATCCATTGGCCGGCAGGGCATTGCGCAGCAATGCCCCGAGAGGCGGGGTCTCCGTGTGGTCCGTGGTTGAAGTCGCCAAACTCCACCTCGACCATACACCTCGATGGCCACCCGGGATCACACCATTGACGGCGTAGAAATTACACCAGCTCCTCGGACGCTACCCGTTTGTGATGCGGGCTCCTTGGAGAAGGTCGGCCAAGCGGGAGAAGCGGTCGCCATAAGACTGTCGTGCCGAGTGCGGTCAAGCAGGCTCTAGCGTTGTCGGACGTAGGTCGAGAGCATGAGAAGCCACCTGGATGTGTTCATTCGTCAAACCGGCGGGACTGTCAGGAATCCTGTGTGCGAGCCCGACGATGCCGAACGGGCAAAGAATGCACGTGAAATTCGTCTCTCTCATCCTCACTTGCGCTTCGTGATGCCGGAATGTCAGTATCCAACCCGGAATAACACAACTGGAGTCCATCTTTTCGGCAGGGCGATCTAAAGGAGAACATTCGCTATGAAGACAAACATCTTGGCGGCCGGACTGGCCATCTTGGGAACCGTCGGGGGGGCCGTGCTCGCCCAGGAATATCCCGCGAAATCAATCGAGATCATCGTGCCGTCCAGTGCCGGTGGATCCACCGACGCCACTGCGCGCATCTTTGCCGAGATTGCCGAAAAGAAGTTCGAGGGCTTCAATTTCGTCGTCAACAACATCAAGGGATCGGGCGGCCAGAAGGGATTTGAAGCGATCGCGCGGGCCGAGCCGGACGGCTACACCATTGGCATGGTCTTCACCCCGCAGCTGGTGGCCCATATCGCGTCGGGCCGGGCATCCTATGCACTGGACAGCTTCCACGTCATGGGCAACACCGCCGAGGACCCCGAACTGGTTTCCGTCCCAAAGGACAGCCCGATCATGACTCTGGCCGATCTTGCAAAGGGCGACGGATTGACGGTTGCGGTAAACGGCATCGGCTCCGACGACTTCCTGGCTGCCAAGGATTTCGAGGAAGAGACGGGCGTGACCTTCAATCTGCTTCCCACCAAGGGCTCGACCGAACAGAAGGCCGCGATCCTCGGCGGGCATGTCGATGCGTCCTTCATGAACCTGTCGCAGATGATTGCGCAGCACAAGGCGGGGGATGCGCGCATAATCGCCATGTTGAGCGAGGAGCGCAGCGAGTTGGTGCCCGATGTTCCGACGGCGAAGGAACAGGGCTATGGCACCCTGATGCGCGCAACCCGCGGCTTCGTCGCCCCTGCTGGCGTGCCCGACGAGATTGCGAGCAAGCTGGATGACGTGTTGGCCGATGTCATGTCTGATCCAGAGTTCATCGAAAAGGCCAAGGCCAGCAATATCTATCTGCTGCCGATGAGCGGCCCCGATTACCTGGCCTATCTTGAGAAATTGCAGGCTGCCACGCAGAAAGTGTTCGACGCGGCGCCCTGGTGATGACGCACAGCACTCTCGACAGGCTGGTTCTGGCGGGTTTCATCGGACTGGCCGTGCTGCTTTACCTCAGCACGGCCGATTATCCGGGGATCGCCCAGAAAACAACGGCCAAGTATGTCCGCTTCCTGGCGCTTTCCTTCGGCATTCTGAGTTC
>JAGRMU010000610.1 GCA_020441165.1 Sedimentitalea sp. | reverse complement strand
TGCGGTTGAAATGCGACAGATCGCCGAAGCCCGCGCGATAGGCGAGGTCCGAGATCGCGGGCCGCAGCCTCAGCCCGGCGGCACGGCGCAGATGGCATGCGACCAGCCTCGTGCGCCGCTCGCAGAGCAGCCGCGTGAAGGTGGTGCCGTTGTCCCGGAACTCGCGCTGCACCTGGCGGCGGGACATGTGCACCAGCCGGGCGAGCGTCTCGATCGAGAACGCGCTGTCTGCAAGGTTCCGCTCGATCACCTCGCCGATATGGCGGAAGCGGCCCTGCCGGTCGCGGAACCCCGCGGCATCGCCGGCGCGCTCCTCGGGTCGGTACATCATGGCGATGAAGTCGAAGAGATAATCGGCCTGCGCCTCCTCCCGCCCGTCGCCGTCGATCAAGGCCGCCAGGCTTGCGCGCAGGGGATGCGATCCGGCCACCCGCCGACCCGCCGCCCGGCCGGGCGTGCCCGCCTCCAGGCACAGGCTGCGCGGCAGGTGTACCGACAGGAACGACGCGGCGCGGCGCTCGAAGCTGAGCTCCGCGGTCCGGGTCGAATCCATCAGCAGGCTGTCCCCCGGCGCCAGCAGCTCGTCGCGGCCGTTGTGAACCACCTGCATCCGGCCGGATTTCACCATCAGCAGGAACAGGTATTCATGATCGTCGCGGCGGATCCCGGCGTGCAGCCGCTCGACCTGGTCGATCTCGCACGCGATCTCGGCGATCTCGACGCCATGGCGCCGCCGCAGCCGGAAATCCCCGACCTCCCGGCGCGTGTTCTTCAGCGGGCGGCTGTAATAATGCCCGCAATTGGACAGGATGCAGCTGTTCCACTCGTCGAAACACATCATGTCCTTTTCCTCCCAAAAAAGGCGACATGCCGATCAGCGGCCCGCACGTTCCCCGATGGTCTTCGCAGCGGGAGCCTCGGCAGAGGCCCGGCCATGCAGGCATTGCCGAAGATAATGCGCCGCGATCGCCGTGCGATCAATAGGGTGCTTGTCGCCAGCGCGCGGCTCGGCCCGGAGCGCCGCGCACCCCCTGAAGCGGTACGAAGCCGGGGCGACCTGGGCGGGACTTGCAGACGGCGGCGCAAGCGCCTGAAAAGTGAAAACAAACCCAAGAAGCCAAGTGACGCAATTGGGCGAACGCGGGGAGTGATAGAGCAAAGAGGATCGGAAAATGGCAGCCCGTA
>JAGRMU010000139.1 GCA_020441165.1 Sedimentitalea sp. | reverse complement strand
CGGTTCTTCTTCCGGATGACCGACAGGAACAACTGAGATGGCTTCAATGACATTCGATGCGGTGAGCGAGGACCGTCCGGGCCCGAAATAGCTCGCCCGGTGGCACCGCTCCTGGCCGTCCTACGAGGCCTGGTTCGTCGCCCGCGGCGGCGACGGCGGCCCCGATGCGGCGCGCTGCCGCGCCGCGCTCGCCCGGCACATGCCGGAATTGCTGGCCACCTACGACCAGCTGGTGGCGATCGCCGGGGGCTCGGACAGGGCGGCCCGGTTCCTGTCCACCTGGTGCCCGCCCAGCTATCTCGGGGGCGGTTCGCTGGCGGCCCTGGCCGATGACGATTGCGTGCGCCTGGTGCGCAACTACGATCTCTCGCCCGATCTGAACGAGGGATTGCTGTTGCGCAGCGCCTGGTCGGGGCGGCCGGTGATGGGCATGGTCGAATTCCTCTGGGGGCTCTCCGACGGGATCAACGACGCCGGGCTGTGCGTCGCGCTGGCCTATGGCGGGCGCTCCGACACCGCCGAGGGGTTCGGGATCACCACGATCCTGCGCTATGTCCTCGAGCTGTGCGATACCGTCGCGGAGGCGCTCGCGGCGCATTCCCTCGCAGATGGCCTACAACCTGGTGCTGGCGGACCGGGAGGAGCGGACGGCCAGCGTGGAAATGCAGCCGGGCGGCGGGTTCCGCCGCAAGGCGCGGGCGATCGCGACCAACCATCAGGCGGGCTTCGCGCGTCCTGCCCGGGCGGCCTTCACGCGAACCTACGCGCGCAACGCCCATCTGGTGGGGCTGCGCACGGGCGCGCGGGACCTGCACCGGCACTTCCGCAGGGCGCCGCTGGTCCAGGACCGCTACGGCGACGGGTTCGGCACGCTCTTCACGGCCGAATACGACTCGGGAACCTCCTCGATGCGCCTGATCTGGGAGACCGAGGACTGGCCGCAGTCGCTCGATCGCTTCGAGGAAGGGCGCAGGCACATCCACTTCGGCGCGCCGGCGGAGGCATATGCTGCACCGGCAGCGACCGGTGCGCCGCTCGACTGGAGCCTGGCCGCGCAGATCGACTGGACCCGCGTGGCACGGGACTATGCCAGCGGGACGGGCGCCCCGATCGCGACCTGCCTGGAGCGCGCCAGCCTGCGATTTCATGCTGACGTCGGGAGTTGCCCGTGCGGGCAGGGCGATCCGGTCACCGTCAGGGAGCGATCTCGCCGCGGTTCACAGCCTGCCCATGATGGATTATCTCGATCTGGTGCGCGCTATGCCACGATTGCGAAAGTACAGCCTAATATAGCTTCTTGGAGAGAAGGGCGCGTTTGATTTGAGATCGTTCGTGCGAACCTGCACCTGCACCTGCACCTGCACCTGCACCTGCCATCTGCCGTTTGGTCGCTTGATGATCGATGCCATACCGGTTTCTCCGTGTTTGGAGAGCGTCGGTGCAGCAGACTTGCAGCAGAAGATGTGCTCAGCGACATGCCGCGATCACGCCGGATCGTGCAAGTCACTGATTATGCAGACAGTGTCATGGTGGGTGATGAGAGACTCGAACTCCCGACATCTTCGGTGTAAACGAAGCGCTCTACCAACTGAGCTAATCACCCGCCTTGCGCGATGTAGCCGCCTGCGCGATGTCGCGCAAGAGGCGCGGGCATCCCCCGGCTATTCGGCCTGGGCGAGCGCCGGTTCGATCACCGTCTTGATGATCCGTTCGGTGAGCGGCCCGGCATGGCGCAGCAGGATGGTGCCGTCGCCGTCGATCACGTAGGTCTCCGGAACCCCGTAGACGCCCCAGTCGAGCGCCGTGCGCCCCTCGGCATCGGCGCCCAGGGCGATGAAGGGATCGCCGAGCTCGGACAGGAAGGCCAGCGCCTTGGCCGGCGCATCCTTGTAGTTGATGCCATAGATCTGCACCCCGTCCGCCGCCAGTCGCGTGAGCGCCGGATGCTCGATGCGGCAGGGCGCGCACCAGCTGGCCCAGTAGTTGACCAGCTTGACCTGCCCGTCGCGCAGCGTCGCATCGTCGAAAAGTGGCCGCCCGGGCATTTCGGTCAGCACCAGTGGTGGCGCCGGCTGGCCCGCGCGCGCCGAGGGCAGCGACTCGGGGTCCTCGCGGAACATGCCCACCGCGGCCAGCGCCACGAAGGCGGCGAAGATCGCCGGCGGGGCCAGCATCAGCGGCGAGATTCTAGCCATGGCGTCGTGCCCTCCGTTCGGCGGTCTCCATTTCGGCCCGCACCCGGCGCCCGCGCCACAGGCTGAGCGCGACGAGGCCCACCAGCAGCAGGATCGACACCGCATAGGCCGAGAGCACCGTATCGGCGTATTTTCCCAGGTCCGGCATCATGCGGCGATCCTCTCGCGGGCCAGCAGCGCCCGGATCCGCCGCGCCCGGATCTCGGTGCCGGTGCGATAGAGCACCAGCGCGATGAAGAGCAGCACGAAGCCGGCGATGCATACCAGCAGCGGGAAATAGAACACGTCGGCCACGTTCTCCTCCTTGTCGAGGCTGAGCGAGGCGCCCTGGTGCAGGCCCTGGTTCCAGAAATTCACCGCATAGCGCGATAGGATCGCGAAGACCGAGCCGACAAGGCACAGCACCGAGGTCAGGTCGGCGGCGGTGTCGGGATCCTCGATCGCCTCCCAGAGCGCGATATAGCCGAGATAGAACAGGAACAGGATCAGGAACGAGGTCAGGCGCGGATCCCAGGCCCACCAGGTGCCCCACATCGGCTGTCCCCAGATCGCCCCGGTGAGCAGCGCGATCAGGGTCATCACCAGGCCCACCGGCGCCGCGGCGCGCGCGGCCAGGGCGCTGACATGGTGGCGGCGCACGATCCAGACCAGCGAGGTCACCAGCATCATCAGCCAGGCGTTGATCGCCATCAGCGCCGAGGGAACGTGCAGGTAGATGATCTTGACGGTCGAGCCCTGCCGGTAGTCGTCGGGGGTGAAGAAGAATCCCCAGACCAGCCCGATCACGAGGCAGAGCGCAGCCGATGCCCAGAAGAACGGCAGAACCCGCTCGGTTGTCGCGAGGAACTTCCTGGGATTGGCGTATTCCCAGACCGCGTTCATTTTCTGCGCAAAACTCATGGGCGTTATCTAGACCTTCTTCCCGGCCATCTCAATTCACATCCTCAGCGCAGATTGACGCGTAGCACCGCGGCGCTGGCGAAGGGGATCAGCGCCACCGCCGCGGCGCTGATCCCGGCCAGCATCAGCAGCGGCGTGGCCAGATCCAGCCCCTGCGCCCCGCGCCGCGCCACCTCGGCGCCGAAGATCAGCGTCGGAACATAGAGCGGCAGCACCAGGAGCGACAGCAGAAGCCCGCCGCGCTTCAGGCCGACGGTCAGGGCGGCGCCGAAGGTGCCGATGACCGAGAGGGCGGGCGTGCCCAGCAGCAACGAGACCACCAGCCAGCCATAGCCCGGCCCCGGAAGGTTCAGGAGCACCCCCAGCACCGGCGCGGCCAGCACCAGCGGCAGGCCGGTGGTCAGCCAATGCGCCAGCGCCTTGACGCTGACCGCCGCCTCCAGCGGCAGCGGCGCCGTGGCCAGCAGGTCGAGCGTGCCATCCTCCCAGTCGAGCGCGAGAAGGCGGTCGAGCGAGAGCAGGCAGGCCAGCAAGGCGCCCAGCCACAGCACGCCGGGGGCGATGCTGGCCAGCAGCGACGATTGCGGCCCGACGCTGAACGGCACCAGCACGGTGACGATCAGGAAGAAGGCAAGGCCCAGCCCGAAACCGCCCCCGGCCCGGAAGGCCAGCCTCAGGTCGCGGACCAGCAGCGCGATCACAGGAAATCCCCGTCGAAATCGGCCAGATCGCGGGGCCTTGCGCGAAAGGCGCCGACATCGAGAATCGCGGCGTCGACGCCGAGGTCGATATGGGTGGCGATCAGCGCGCTGCCGCCTTCCGCCAGATGCGCCCGCACGGCCGCGGCGAACATCGCCACCGCGTCCCGGTCCAGCGAGACGGTCGGCTCGTCCAGCACCCAGATCGGCCGCCCGGTGACCAGCAGCCGCGCCAGGCCCAACCGGCGCTTCTGCCCGGCCGAGAGCGCCCCGGCGGGGCGGGCGGCGAGATCCTCGAGCGCATAGGCGGCCAGGGCGCCGTCGATGCCGCCCGCGTGACCGAAGACGCTGGCCCAGAACGCCAGGTTCTCGGTCACCGTCAGGGTCGGCTTGATGCCGTCGGAATGGCCGGCATAGGCGATGCGGTCCTCGGCGCCCGCGATGCGGCCGGCGACCGGCGGCTGCAGCCCCGCGAGGGTGCGCAGCAGGGTGGTCTTGCCGATCCCGTTGGGTCCGCGCAGCACCAGCGCGGCGCCGGGTGCGAGGCTGAAATTCAGCCCCTCGAGCACCGGAACGCCGCCGCGCGCGATGCCAAGATCGGTGACGGACAGGGTCATGGCCTGCCCTTAACCGATGGGAGAGAGGGGAAAAAGGCCAATCGCGCGGGTGCGGCGCGCGGCCGCTTCACACCGGCAGCAGGGCGAGGGCGATGCGCCGTCCGTCGGCCAGCAGCACGTTGTAGGTGCGGCAGGCGGCGGGCGAGTTCATCACCTCGACGCCGATGCCCGCGTCTTCCAGCGCGCCGCGCAGGTCTCGCGGGATGTGGGCGATCTCGGCGCCGGTGCCGACGAAGAGCACGTCGACATGCCCGGCCAGCGCCAGCAGCGTCGCCGCGTCCTCGAAGCCGCCCCAGGGGCCGGTGCCCTGCGGGCCGGTCAGCAGGGCGCCCTCGACGACCTCGCCGCCGATGCGGAAATAGCCCGGCCCGTACCCCTCGACCGGCACCGCGTCGGTATAGGTGATCTCGTTCAGGCGCATCTCGTTCCCCTCACTTCCAGAGCGGCAGGCCGATCAGCGCCGAGGCGGCGATGATCGCGTAGGCCACGGCGCGGAACACCGGTTCGGCGCGCGGCACGAACAGCGCCGCGCCAAGGATGTTCGTCGCCATGTATGGCACGGCCAGCACCAGACCCGCAATCATCGCCACCGAATCCAGCAGGCCCGAGGCCGACAGGATCAGCAGCATCAGCAGGTCGATGCCGAAAAGATAGAGCAGGAAATTGGCCCGGATCGTCGCGGGCGGCAGGGTGCTGGCCATGTAGAGCATGATCACCGGCGGCCCGGCGACCCCGGCGGCGCCGAAGAACCCGCCCAATGCGCCCGTCACCGACACCAGCCCCGGCGTCAGCGCGCCGCGATAGCGCCAGCCGGCGATCAGCAGCACCAGAAGCACCAGAACGACGCCGCAGACCCACCATCCGAAGATTTCCGCCGAGACCTTCGACACCGCCCAGATGCCGATCGGCATCGCCAGCGCCGCGCCAAGAAGGAGGCGCCCGACATCGGCGCGATCGCCCCTGCGCCAGGCGCCAGGCAGGTTGGGCATCGGGCCGAAAAGCTCGGTCATCGTCAGCAGCACCAGCGCGCCCACTGGCGAGAGCACCGAACTGGCTACCGGCATGATGATCATGGCGCTGCCGAAGCCTGAGAACCCGCGCACGAGACCGGCAGCGATCACCGCGACCAGTAACCAGCCCAGCCCCGGCAGCGCCAGGGCCTGGGCCAGCGCGTCAGGCATCGATGTTGGCGAACTGGTTGCCGGTGGTGTTGCCCGGCTTGCTCCAGTCGCGCTTGACCCCGAGATAGAGCAGGAAGGCCGAGGCCACGAAGATCGACGAGTAGGTGCCGACGACGACGCCCCAGATCATCGCGAAGACGAAGCCGCGGATCACGTCGCCGCCCAGCACGAACAGCGAAATCATCGCCAGCAGCGTGGTCAGCGAGGTCATGATGGTGCGCGACAGGGTCTCGTTGATCGAGAGGTTCAGCACTTCTTTCAGGGGCTTCTGCTTGTACTTGCGCAGGTTTTCGCGGACCCGGTCGAAGACCACCACGGTGTCGTTCAGCGAATAGCCGACGATGGTCAGCAGCGCCGCGATGATCGCCAGGTCGAAGCGGATCTGCAACTCGGAGAAGATGCCGAGCGTCAGGATCACGTCATGGACCAGCGCCAGCACCGCGCCGACCGCGAACTGCCATTCGAAGCGCAACCAGATGTAGACCAGCACCGCCGCCATCGCCAGGACCACGGCCAGGATCGCGGTCTGGATCAGCTCGCCCGAGACCTTCGGGCCGACCGATTCGACCGACACGAACTGGATGTCCGGGGCCACGGCCAGCAGCGCCGCCTCGACCTGGGCGATCACCTCGGGGGTGACGGACTCTTCCTCGTCCTGGGCCTGGATGCGGATCATCGCGACGTTGCGCTCGGGGCCGAAACTCGGATCGAAGACCTCGCTGATCGACACGTCCCCCAGCCCCAGCTCCGCGATGGCGCCGCGATAGGCGGCCACGTCCACCGGCTGCGCGCTCTCGGTGCGGATGGTGGTACCGCCGCGGAAATCGATGCCGTAGTTCAGCCCGCGGATCATGAACGAGCCGAAGGCGAGGGCCATCATCACCGCCGAGATCCCCAGCCACAGCCGCCAGCGCTTGAAGAAGTCGAACGAGGTATCGTCGGGAACCAGTCTCAGTCGCATCTCACACCTCGATCGTTTTCGGACGCCGGCGGTCGAACCAGGACGCGATCATCAGCCGGGTGACGAAGATCGCGGTGAAGACCGAGGTGACGATGCCCAGGCCCAGCGTGATCGCGAAGCCGCGCACCGGGCCCGAGCCCATGGTGAAGAGGATCACCGCGGTGATCAGCGTGGTGATGTTGGCGTCGAGAATGGCGCTCATCGCCTTCTCGTAGCCCAGCTCGATCGCCCGGGCCGGTCCGCGCGCGCTTTTCAGCTCCTCGCGGATGCGCTCGAAGATCAGCACGTTGGCATCGACCGCCATGCCAACGGTCAGCACGATCCCGGCGATGCCCGGCAGGGTCAGCGTGGCGCCGATCAGGCTGAGCAGGCCGAAGATCATCGCGATGTTCAGGATCAGCGCGATGTTGGCGAAGAGACCGAAGAGGCCATAGCTGAGCAGCATGATCGTCAGCACCGCCGCGAAGGCCACGGCGGTGGCGGTCTTGCCGGCATCGATGCTGTCCTGGCCCAGTTCCGGCCCGATGGTGCGTTCTTCCAGAAACTCCAGACCCGCCGGCAGCGCCCCGGCGCGCAGAAGCACCGCGAGATGGGTGCTTTCCTCGATGGTGAAGCGGCCGGTGATGATGCCGGACCCGCCGGGGATGTGGCTCTGGATCACCGGCGCGCTGACCACCTCGTCATCCAGCACGATGGCAAACGGGACTGCCGATGTTTTCCAGCGGTGTAGTCGCCGAACCGGCGGGCGCCGGCCGTGTTGAACCGGAAGCTGACCGCGGGGCGGCCGTTCTGGTCAAAGGACGGCTGAGCATCCACCAGATCCTCGCCCGTGACGACCGGGGCGGCCTCGACGCGTGTAGTAAAGCCCCGGCTTCGTCCAGCGACGGAATCGACCTTGTTGCCGGGGCCGGCGGGCGCGTCGGGGTCGCTGCCGCGGCTGACGACCGGGTTGAAGGTCAGCTGCGCGGTGGTGCCGATGATGGCCTTGAGTTCGGCCGCGCTGCCGATGCCCGGCACCTGGATCAGGATGCGGTCCGAGCCCTGGCGCTGGATGGTCGGTTCGCGGGTACCGACCTCGTCGATGCGCCGGCGCACGATCTCGAGAGCCTGGCGCACGGTGCGGTCGTCGGATGCGGCCTTTTCCGCGTCCGACAGCGTCACCACGAGGATGTCGCCCTCGGCGCGGGCCTCGATGTCGGTGGCGCCCGCGCCCGTCAGCGTCTGCACCGGGCGGGCCAGATCGCGCACGATGCGCAGCGCCTCGTCCATGCCGGCGGGCTCACCGATGCGGATGCGAATCTCGTCCGGGCCCGAGGGCTGCTTGCGGATCGTGCCGACGCTGTCGCGGGCGCCGCGCAGCGCGTCGCGCAGTTCCGGCCACATCGCGTCCATCCGCGCGGCATAGACATCGGCGACCTTCACCTCGGCCAGAAGATGCGCACCCCCGCGCAGATCCAGCCCGAGATTGACCAGCCCCGAGGGCAGCCAGGACGGCCATTCGCCGGCCTCGGCCAGCAGTTGAGGCGTTTCACCGGTCTTCTCGATCGCGGCCTTCGCATCGTTGCTCTGCTCGACACGGGTGTAGAACGCGTTGGGCAGGGCCAACAGGATTCCCGCCGCGCAGATCAGCCAGATCAGCACCTGCTTCCATGGATCAAAGTTCAGCATCGACCTGCCTTGTGAATGGGTTACGCAGGCAGGCTCACTTGGCCGGTTCGGTCTTGTTCAGCACCTGCGCGACGGTGGACCTGACAACGCGCACCTTGACGCCCTCGGCGATCTCGACCTCCAGTTCGCCATCGTCCTTGACCTTCGACCACCTTGCCGACCATGACCGCCCTGGGTGATCACCTGGTCGCCCCGGCGCAGCGCCTCGACCATCGCCTGGTGCTGCTTGACCTTCTTCTGCTGGGGCCGGATCAGCAGGAAATACATGATCGCGAAGATCAGGATGAGCGGCAGAAACTGGCCGAAGGCGCCAACGTCCATGAGATTTTCCTTGTGTCAGTGCGGCGTGTCAGTGCGGCATGTCAGAACGGCGGGGTCGGCCCGCGGATTGCGGCGGAACCTATGCGCAGTCGCGGGCCATTGCAAGGCGGCGGTTCCGTTTGTCTCGCCGGCGACATGGGGGCGGGTTCGGCGGTCTCGCGGCCGGGCGATTTACGGGCGTTTGGCCCTCCCATCGCCCCTGGCAGCGAGGCCGCCGGGCGGCGCGGCGCACTCAGCGCGCGCGCCCGAGTGGAAGGGCGAACCGCGACGAAGCCGGTCGCGCCGCATGCGCGAGCGCGGCATCGGCATCGGGCCAAAACCCACCCTACCCCCGGCGCGCGGGTTGGGGCATAACGCCACAAACCGATTCACCGCCCGAGGACAGCCCCATGCACGACATCCGCGCCATCCGCGAGAACCCCGACGCCTTCGACGCCGCCCTGGCGCGCCGGGGTGCGGCGCCGGTATCGGCGGCCATCCTGGCGCTGGACGAAACCCGCCGCGCCCGCATCCAGGCGGCCGAGGCGGCGCAGGCCGAACAGAACCGCGCCAGCAAGGAGGTCGGCGCCGCCAAAGCGCGCGGCGACGGGGCCGAATTCGAACGCCTGCGCGCGCTGGTGGCCGACAAGAAGGCCGAGGTCGCGGCGTTGCAGACCGAGGCCAGGGAACTCGATGCGCAGCTGACCGAGAAACTGACCTGGCTGCCCAACCTACCCGCCACGGACGTCCCCGACGGCAAGGACGAGGCCGGCAATGTCGAGATACGCCGCTGGGGCACGCCTCGGGTATTCGATTTCACGCCGCTCGAACATTTCGAGATCGCGGGCGCCAGGGCGGGGCTCGATTTCGAAACCGCCGCCAGGCTGGCGGGTGCGCGTTTCGTGCTGATGTCGGGCGCACTGGCGCGCATCCACCGGGCGCTGGCCCAGTTCATGCTGGACACGCATATCGGCGAAAACGGCCTGACCGAGGTCAACGGCCCAGTGCTGGTGCGCCCCGAGATGATGTTCGGCACCGGCCAGTTGCCGAAATTCGGCGAAGACAGCTATGAGACCACCAATGGCTGGTGGCTGATCCCGACCTCGGAAGT
>JAGRMU010000609.1 GCA_020441165.1 Sedimentitalea sp. | reverse complement strand
GCGAGCGGAAATGCGACAGGGTCAGTCCGGTCAGCGCGAGTGTCATCGCCCCCGCCTTCCTCTTGCCGAAAATACGCTCGCCGACGGCACCGCGCGTCAGCGCGGGTCAGACGCGCATCGGCATGACCACGTAGATCGCGCTCTGGTCGTTGCCTTCGCGCATCAGGGTCGGCTCGCCCGCCGAGTTGAACAAGAACACCGCGTTCTCGCGATCCACCTGGCTGGCGATCTCCAGAAGATACTTGGCGTTGAAGCCGATCTCGAGCGGCTCGTCGCCATAGGCCACGGCCAGTTCCTCCTCGGCGGCGCCGCTGTCGGGGGCGTTGACCGACAGGATCAGCCGGTCCTCCTCGAGCTGCAGCTTGACCGCGCGCGAGCGCTCGGACGAGACCGTCGCCACCCGGTCCACCGCCTGGGCGAATTCGGCCGCGTCCACCTCAAGGCGGCGCGTGTTGCCCTGCGGGATGACGCGGGTGTAGTCGGGGAAGGTGCCGTCGATCACCTTCGAGGTCAGCGTGATGTCGGGGGTGGCGAAGCGGATCTTGGTCTCGCTCACCGACACCGCAATGTCCGCGTCGTCCTCCTCGAGCAGCTTGCGCATCTCGCCCACGGTCTTGCGCGGCACGATCACCCCCGGCATGGCCTCGGCGCCCGGCGGCAGATCGGCGTCGATCCGGGCCAGCCGGTGGCCGTCGGTGGCCACGCAGCGCAGCACCTTGCCGCCATCGGCCTCGGCCACATGCATGTAGACGCCGTTGAGGTAGTAGCGCGTCTCCTCGGTGGAGATGGCGAATTTCGACTTGTCGAACAGCCGCCGCAGCACCCCCGCCCGGGCCGAGAAGTTCGAGCTGTATTCCGACGAGGCCATCACCGGGAAATCCTCTTTCGGCAGCGTCGCCAGCGAGAAGTTGGACCGGCCCGCCTCGACGGTGAGCCGCCCGGCGGCGCTGTCCGAGGTGAGCGAGACCAGCGCCCCGTCGGGCAGCTTGCGCACGATCTCGTGCAGCGTCGTCGCCGGCACCGTGGTGGCGCCGGCACGCTCGACCTGGGCCGGGGCCTTGTCCACCACCTCGATATCCAGATCGGTGGCGCGGAACTGGACGCGATCGCCCTCGGCCTCGATCAGCAC
>JAGRMU010000608.1:581-1224 GCA_020441165.1 Sedimentitalea sp. | reverse complement strand
AGCAGACGATCGACATCCTCTGCGGGCCAGCCCAGCACATCCGCAAGCTCTTTGCGGTAATGTCCGCCATAGCGGAATGTCTCGGGCCCGTCCCGTTCCGTCCACTCTTCCTTGAACAGTCCCGGATTTCGACTTTCAAAATAATCGATGAACCTGAGGCCCTTTTTTCGGTTCAGGCCCTGCATGTTGACATGGCGCATGACCTCTACCCCGAGCGCTCCGACCGGCTTGATATTGGCTTTTTCGACCGGAACCAGCTTCGGAAGAATGTCGCAAAGACCCAAGGCATCGAAAAAGGCCGGAACCGAGTTGTTGATGCGGGAATAATCCAGAACATGCAGATCAGACCGGAAAATCGCCCGGAAATTGCGCATGATGAAGAGATAATCAAACATGCCCGGAGGCTGCAGGAGGTAATTGTGGAAGGGGGTCTTGTTTCCCTGCCGAAAGGTGAATTCGCGGTAGTGGCTGACCTTGTAGTCGATCAGTCGGCGCAGAAACAGGATGCCAGCGATCCGGCTGAACCCCATATCGGCAAGCTCGGTCACGAAGCCCCCCAGCATCGGCTGCAGCCGCGGGTTTGACCACGCCTCGTTCGAAATTATGACGCTATGCTGAGGCGCCGTCTTCAACTCGCTCTGCA
>JAGRMU010000608.1:0-496 GCA_020441165.1 Sedimentitalea sp. | reverse complement strand
GCCCGATTGCGGGTAAAGCATCCCATGCGTCGCCAGGAGATCCCGGTTCTTGTAGAGGAGATTCTGGATGGAGCTTGAGCCGGTCTTGTAGGTTCCCACGTGCAGGATGGCTGTTCTGTCCGCTGGCATGTTTGGCCGTATCCAGGTTTCTTGTTGAGCACTGATCACTTCCGCGGTGACGGGCTGACCTGCCTCCGCGCGTTCCCCATCTATACCGAGGATTCTTGAGAAGCACATCAATCAGGTCGCACACTCCTCACCCATCCACAATCCTCGCTGGTCTGATCTCGATGGCGCCGCGCACGAAACGGCCTTGGTCGGCCGCATCGACAAGGCGTCTGGCATGCCGCTTGGGGCGGGCAGGGAAAGCCTCTTCGCGCCAAAAAGTAATCCGCCTGCGATATCAGCGCAGGGTCTGGATGCTGAGTGGGCGGCGGACGGAACCATCCGGGGCGCGCCCCAAGAAAAAGGGCCGCGAAACGCGGCCCCTTCAAAT
>JAGRMU010000138.1 GCA_020441165.1 Sedimentitalea sp. | reverse complement strand
GCATCGCGCCAGACATAGGTGTGATAGTCCAGCGGGTTGGCCAGCGCCACCATCGGCCCCAGCGCCACCTTCAGCGCCTGCCTCTGGGCGGCGCTCAGCGGCGGGAAGTCCAGATCGCGGCGGGTCGCCAGATCGGCGATCAGGCTGGCCTCGCCGCCCGAACAGCTGATCGAGGCGATGCGGCGCGACGTCAGCGGCCCCGCGCAATGCAGCAGTTTCAACGTCTCCAGGAATTCCGGCAGCCCCCGCACCCGCGCGATCCCGAGCCGGTCCAGGAAGGCCTGCGCGCCCGCGTCGCTGCCGGCCAGCGAAGCGGTGTGCGAAATGGTCGCCGCCCGTGCCTGGTCCGAAGCGCCGACCTTCAGCGCCACCAGCGGCACGCCCCGGTCATGCGCCCTGGCGGCCAGCGCCTCCCAGGCGCGCAGATCGCCGAACCCCTCGATGTGCAACCCGATGGCGGTGACCCGCGGATCGTCCAGGAGGGCCAGGGCGATCTCGGCCTGCCCGGTCTGGGCCATGTTGCCGCAGGTGACTATGTAGCCGATCGGCAGGGCGCGGCGCTGCATCGAGAGGTTGATGGCGATGTTCGAGGATTGCGTCAGGATCGCGACGCCCCGCTCGACCGGCGCCATGCCGTGCTGGTCCGGCCAGATCGCCACCCGGTCGAGCGCGTTGACGAAACCATAGCAGTTGGGCCCGAGCACCGGCATCTCCCCCGCCGCTGCCACCAGCCGCGCCTGCAGATCGCCGCCCGCTTCATCCTCGGCGACGGCTTCGGTGAACCCGGACGCGAAACAGACCGCCCCGCCCGCCCCCGCCGCCGCCAGCGCCGCCACCGCGTCGATCGTCGCATGGCGGTTGATGCCGATGAAGGCCGCATCGATCGGCCCGCGCCGATCCTCGATGCGTCGCAGCGCCGGCAACCCGGCGATCTCCTTGCCGGCCGGATGCACCGGAAAGATCTCGCCCGCATAGCCGATCCGCCGCGCCGCCCCGACGATCGAGGCGCACCAGGCCCCGCCGCCGATCACCGCGATGGCGCGGGGCTTCAGCAGGCGCGAGAGGTCGCGCGTCATCGCAAGGCCTGCGCCAGAGATTTCAGGCCTCCGGCGGGGATATTTGGGGCCAGAAGATGCAACGGAAAATTAACCTTGCCGCGCGAGGCTGGGGCCACGGTACAGGCGGGGACGCCGATGACCGTGCCAGGAGAAGCTGCGGATGCAGGTCTTCGGAAACGGGGGAGGGCAGCGCGCCTTCCCCTGTTTCTTCTGGCCGAAAATATCCCGGGGAGCGCGAGGGGCTGGCCCCTCGCCCCGGCCCGAGGGGCACGGCCCACCCGAGACCCCATCATGCCCCCAGCGCCCGCAACAGCTCGCGGCTGATGATGTGGCGCTGGATCTCGCTGGTGCCGTCCCAGATCCGTTCCACCCGCGCATCGCGCCAGAACCGCTCCAGCGGATAGTCGTCCATCAGCCCCATGCCGCCATGCACCTGGATCGCCGCATCGGTCACCCGCGCCAGCATCTCGGACGCATAGAGCTTGGCCGAGGCGATCTCGCGATTGGCCGGCAGCCCCTTGTCGAGCCGGTCCGCGGCGGCGAGCGTCAAGAGGTCGGCGGCGTCGATCTCGGTGATCATGTCGGCGATCTGGAAGGACACGCCCTGGAACTTGCCGATCTTCTGGCCGAACTGCTCGCGCGTCGCCGCGTAGTCCAGCGCATAGTCGAAGACCCGCCGTGCCCGGCCCACCGACATCGTCGCAACCGTGATCCGGGTGGCGTAGAGCCAGGTGTTCATCACCTCGAAGCCCCCGTCCACCGCGCCCAGCACCTGGGCATCGGGCAGCCGGCAGTCGTCGAACTCGAGGATCATGTTCTTGTAGCCGCGGTGGCTGACCGAGCGATACCCGTCGCGGATGGTGAAGCCCGGCGTGCCCCGGTCCACCAGGAAGGCGGTGATCCGCTTCTTGGGCCCCTTCGGCGTCGCATCCTCGCCGGTGGCGATGAAGACGATGACGAAATCGGCGTGATCGGCGCCCGAGATGAAATGCTTGGTGCCGTTCACCACCCAGTCGCCGCCCTGGCGGACCGCGGCGCATTTCATCCCGCGCACGTCCGAGCCCGCCCCCGGCTCGGTCATCGCCAGCGCGTCCATCCGCTCGCCGCGCACCGCCGGCATCAGGTAGCGCTCGACCTGATCGCCCGCGCAGGCCATCAGGATGTTCTGCGGCCGCCCGAAGAAGTGGTTGAGCGCCATCGAGCCGCGCCCCAGCTCGCGCTCGACCAGCGCGAATTCCACGTGGCTGAGCCCCGCGCAACCGACGCTTTCCGGGAAGTTGCAGGCATAGAAGCCCAGCTCGATGGTCTTGCGCTTGATCTCGGCGGCGATCTCGGCGGGCACCTCGCCGGTGCGCTCGACCAGCGCCTCATGCGGGTAGATCTCCTTTTCCACGAACCGGCGCACCGTGTCCGCGATCATCAGTTGCTCGTCGCTCAGGCCATAGATCATCGTTCGCTCCTTCCAACTCTGGCGTCAGCTGGCATAGTCGGACCCTTCGGAATCGAGGATCGCCTTCAGTTCCGCCAGATGGCGGGTGTCCTGTTCGGGATAGGCCTCGAGCTCGCGCGCGGTCTTCTCGGCGATGGCGTCGGACATCACCCGCAGCGTCCGCCCGGTCTGCAGCGCCCGGATATAGGTCTCGGCGGCGCGCTCGAAGTA
>JAGRMU010000137.1 GCA_020441165.1 Sedimentitalea sp. | reverse complement strand
CGCGTCTGGAGCCCTACTTCCCGAAGTCCCATGGAAAGCCACGCGTCGATGATCGGCGCGTTCTGAGTGGGATTATTTTCATCATTCGTAATGGGTTGCGCTGGCGAGACGCGCCGAGGGAATACGGTCCGCACAAGACGCTCTACAACCGTTGGAAGCGTTGGAGCGACAAAGGCGTCTTTGCGAAGATGATGATGGGACTGGCTGCCGAGCACGGCGAGAAAAAGACGGTGATGATCGACGCCACCTACCTGAAGGCCCACCGAACGGCCTCCAGCCTGGGCGTTAAAAAGGGGGGCGCGGCCGCCTGATCGGACGGACCAAGGGCGGCATGAACACGAAACTCCACGCCATCTGCGACAGCCAAGGACGCCCTCTCAACCTGTTCGTGACGGCAGGACAGGTCAGCGACTACATCGGTGCGCGGGCGCTTTGCGACAGTCTGCCGGATGTCGATTGGCTGCTCGGGGATCGCGGCTACGACGCCGACTGGTTCCGGGAAGCGTTGAAAGACAAAGGGATACGCGCCTGCATCCCTGGCCGGAAGCAGCGGAAGAAACCGGTAAAGTACGACAAGCGCCGCTACAAACGCCGGAACCGGATCGAGATCATGTTCGGCAGGCTCAAGGACTGGCGGCGGGTGGCCACACGCTACGACCGGTGCCCGAAGGTCTTCCTGTCAGCCATCGCTCTCGCCGCAACAGTCATCTACTGGCTATGAGATGCTGTAACGGGGCCTGCGTCACGCGCCGCCGTTGCCACTTGTCAGATCAGCGCCGCGCTGTCGCCATTCCCGTATTGAACCCACATGGAGGATGACGGGATGAAGCTGTTTGTTGGATTGGATGTATCGCTTGTGAAGACGTCGATCTGCGTGATCAGCGAGTATGGCAAGATCATCAAGGAGGCGGAGGCTGAGAGCGAACCCGAGGTTCTGGCGCGATGGCTGAACGAGTTGGACGGCAGTATCGCGGCGATTGGCCTGGAGGCTGGGCCTCTGGGTAGTGCCCCGGGAGATGGTGTAGGAACTGGCTTCCACCTGCTTCTTCATAGCTGGTGTCGCTCGTTCCCTGGGCGGCGATCATCGTGGCCGCGTCGGGATCATTTCACATGGCCGTCACCTTTTCCACCGGCATGTAGCGGCGTGAGACGGCCCACTCATCATTTTGTTCCAGCATGAGCGCGCCGACGAGGCGAACGACGGCCTCGCGGTTGGGGAAGATCCCGACGACATTGGTGCGCCGCTTGATCTCCTTGTTGACGCGCTCCAGCGGGTTGGTGCTGTGCAACTTCGAGCGCAGGCTCTCGTCGAAGGCCATGTCGGCGAGGACGTCGTGCTCAGCCTCGTCCATGAGCTCGGCGACATCACCGAACCGCTCGCGCAGGCTGTCGGCCACCTCGCGCCAGCGGGCATGGGCTTGATCGCGGTCGGTCTCGGCGAAAATGGTTTTCACCACCGCGCTGACCACGGGCTTGTTGGCCTTGCTCACCCGCGCCAGGAGGTTGCGCTGGAAATGCACGCGACAGCGCTGCCACCCGGCGCCCAGAACCTTGCGGGCAGCGGCCTTGAGGCCCTCGTGCGCATCGCTGATCACCAGTTGCACGCCGCGCAATCCGCGACGGGTGAGAGAGCGCAGGAAATCGGCCCAGAACGTCTCCGCTTCCGAGGGCATCACCGTGATCCCCAGGATCTCCCGGCGTCCGTCGGTGTTCACCGCCACGGCCACTATCACCGCCATCGAGACGGTGAGGGGCCAGCGCGCCACCGGTTCGAGCGCGGCCCCGAACCCCGCCTTCGCGCAGCTTCACGTAGGTCGCATCGAGCCACAGAAAGGGCCAATCCCCTTCCAGCGGCCGGTTCAGGAACGCCTGCACCCGCTCGTCGATTTCCGCGCAGAGCCGCGAGAACCTGGCTCTTCGAAGTGCCAGTCAGTCCCCTCTCGGCAGCATGCTTAGCTTGCGCCTGTCGGGCAAGGCATCGCGCGCACCAGATCATCCACGGCGCGGGTGGAGACGCCGTGGATGTAAGCCGCCTGCATCACCGCCATCAGCGCCTTCTCCGCCGTCCGGCGCGGCTCCAGGAAGGCTGGGAAGTAGCTGCCCTTGCGCAACTTCGGGATGTTCAGGCCGATGGTGCCCGCCCGGGTATCCCATTGCCGCGGTCGGTAGCCGTTGCGCTGGTTCTCCCGGTCCGGCGTGCGCTCACCATGACCCGCACCGCAGACAGCGGCCACCTCGATGTCCATCAGTCGCTACGCGGCGTCCTGAATCAGCTCGCGTAGAAAATCCGTGTCATCGCTCTTGGCGATCACGCCCGGAAGGTCGATCATGGTCTCGGTCATCGTGCTCTCCTTCGTTGTCGTCGGTTTTCAACCAACCTCAGACTACGAAGAAGCGCGGTGGCCGCCAGCCCGGCCGCGCGCTGCGCTACGCCGAAGGCTTCGCGCGCGGCCCCCTACACCACCAGGTGGGGCACTACCCGAGTGCGGGGCACACCTGATGCCGCCCCCATCGGTATGTGTCCCGACGTGTGTCCCAGTTTCGAGCGCGGTTTGCCGCGACCGGTGCACCGGTCGGCGTTTACCGCAAACACCCCCCACCCCCCCGGCCTGAGCCTCTCCGGGGGCGATGACGGAGGCCGAGCGGGAGGCACGCCGCCCCGTCCAATTTTTTTTCAAGAATTTTCTAAGGCGCGAAGGCGCCCGTCGAATGGTGGCGTCAGAACAGGGCGGCGCGAATGTCACCACCCGGCCTGATCAGCCACAGGACCGCAATAGCGCGGGTTACAGGGGCTTCCGGCACAAGGTGGTGGTCTGGGGTGCGAAAGTTCAAGCATCGCGCCACAGCCCGCTATTTCTCCGGTGAAGGGTTGCTGGTTTGCCGCTGCGGCGAGACTGCCAGAACGACAGGCCTCGGCCAGGACACGGAAGGTCACTGTAGTCTCCGCACCACCCGTAGAGGCGACCCCAATGCGGACTTCCAGGCCGGCAGTTTGGACCTTGCCGCCATACGCTGCAAGCGCCACAACTGACGGCATTCGCACACGGCAACCGAAAGGAGGGCGAGAAGCAACCGCTAGCTGCGCCTGGTCACTTCCGTCAAGCTGGTGTACATTCGGGTATGGGCACTCGCCGACATCGGTCAGGCGGCCTGTGTTGATATGCTGA
>JAGRMU010000607.1 GCA_020441165.1 Sedimentitalea sp. | reverse complement strand
TGAATCCGGCCGCGCAGGAGGACCCGAACAGCCCCATCGCCGGCATACCGGTGCTGGAGGTGTGGAAGGCCCAGCAGGTCTTCGTCTTGAAACGCGGGCAGGACACCGGCTCTTCCGGCATCGAGAACCCGCTGTTCTTCAAGGAGAACACCCGGATGTTCTATGGCGATGCCAAAGCCAGCCTCGACAAGCTGCTGCCAATGATCGATTGAGACGATCGCCCTGCGCGACCCGTAATGGCCCCTCGTCGCGAGGGGCCATTATTTTTTGTCGGATGCCGGGTGGAGGTTTCGACAGGGGCCGCGCGAGATCGGGGCGCGGCTGTCGCAGGGAACGCTAGGATCTCGCCGACCAGGAGGCGGTTCGCCCGAGCACCACGCCGCATCCTGGATGTATACCATCGTACACGCCTAAATTCTTGAAAACAAATAGTATTTCCGTTTGATTTGAGGATCGCTTCGGGTATAAGGCGTCGGTGGGCCGAAAGGACGAGGCGATGCCGACCATCGAAGATCACCCCCTGCGCTACAGGCTGGCGAACGAGCTGCATGCGCGGCCCTATCCCTCCATGGCGCCGCCCTGCACGGCGGTCTTTCTGGCCATGCAGCAGCCCGAGGCGACGGCGGGGCCCGATCCCGAGCGCGACCTGCAGCACCTCATCGCGCTGCTCGACCGTCACGGTGCGCCGCACCCGCCGCCGGGGGCGACGCATTACTCGGGGCGGATCGGGCGGCATGTGCTGAAATGGGAACGACACACCGAGTTCGTGACCTACACCGCCTTCTCGGAGGGTCTCGGCGAGCGCGCCTTCGATCCGGTCGAGTTCGACGTGTTCCCCGCCCAATGGTTGGCCAGGGCGCCGGGCCTCAGGATCACCTCGGCGCTGCTGCGCATCGTCCAGCGGCCCGAGGATGGCGGCATCGAGACCGCCCTGCAGGACTGGTTCGTGCCCGAAAGCCTCGCCGTGGCCGAGGTGCTCGACGGCGCCGGGATCGCCGCGGGGGACTTCCGTATCGATCCGGCGGGGCACCTGCGCTTCGCCGTCTTCGCCGGTCCCGGCACCGGTGCGCGCCGGATCGGCCGACTGGTGCAGCGCCTGTGCGAGATCGAGACCTACAAGGCGATGTCGATGCTGGGCTTCGCGAAGGCGCGCGAGATGGCCGGCCGGATCGGCGATCTCGACGCGCAGCTGACCCGGCTGATGACCGACATGACCGGCGCGGCGGTCTCCGCCGAGCAGACGCTGCACCAGCTGCTGGCGATCTCGGCCGAGCTCGAGACCATGGCGGCGCGCGCCTCGTTCCGGTTCGGGGCAACCGGCGCCTACGAGGCGATCGTCGGGCAGCGGGTCCAGGCGCTGCGCGAGACCCG
>JAGRMU010000136.1 GCA_020441165.1 Sedimentitalea sp. | reverse complement strand
GGCGTCACCAGGGCCGCCAGCACCAGGATCGCCACCACCGCGTATTTGCGCACGCTGCCGAGGCCCTCGGCGCTGACCAGCCCGGCCTTGCCCATCAGTGTCAGCAGCACCGGCAACTGGAAACAGAGCCCGAAGGCGACGATGAACTTGATGGTCAGGTTCAGGTATTCCTGCGCCGAGCCCTGGAAGACCACGCTTAGCGGCGCCGCGCCATCGGCCACCGCCTCGCCCTCGGCCCCGAACTGCTGGAAGCCCAGGAAGAAATCGTAGGCCAGCGGGGTGACCACGTAGAAGGCGAAGGACGCGCCCAGAATGAACATGAACGGCGAGGCGATCAGGAAGGGCAGGAAGGCGCCCTTCTCGGACTTGTAGAGCCCCGGCGCCACGAAGCGCCACATCTGCAGCGCGATATAGGGAAAGGACAGGATCAGCCCGCCCAGCAGCGAGACCTTGATGGCGACGAAGAAGCCCTCCTGCGGGCTGATGAAGATCAGGTCGCAATCCTGTCCGCGCTCGGCCAGCACCTGGCAGAGCGGATCGGTGAGGAAGTTGAAGATCGGCGTCGCCACGGTGAAGCAGATGATCATCCCGGCCATGAAGGCGACGACGGAATGGATCAGCCGGGTGCGCAGTTCGGCCAGATGCTCGATCAGCGGCGCCGAGCTGTCGTCGATCTCGTCTTTCGGGGTCATGACTTGCCTTCGGGCTCCTGGCGCAGCGCGGCCTCGTATTCGTCGGCCTTGGCCAGCGCCTCGGCGGCCTCGCGGGCCTTGCGCTCGGCCGCGGCGCGGGCAGCGGCGGCCTCGATCTTCTTGGCCTTCTGGGCGCGCTCGGCGGCCAGCTTGCCGGTCTCGCTCTCGGGATCGAACTTGGTCGGATCGAGGCTGCGGGTCAGGTCGCGCGCGGTGTCCTTGACCCCGTCAAGGGCGCTGCCCACCGGATTGGTGGCGCTTTTCAGCCCCTTTGCAATGTCCTTGACCCCGGCCTCGTCGGCGGCGTCGTTCATCGCCTTGCTGAATTCGCGCGCCATGCCCTTGGCCTTGCCCACGAAATGCCCGACATTGCGGAACAGAACCGGCAGATCCTTGGGGCCGACCACGATCAGCGCCACGATGCCGATGAGCAGAAGCTCGGACCAGCCCAGGTCGAACACGGGCGTTACACCTTGTCCTTGTCGGTTTCCTTGGCGGGCGTGATGTCCTTGGCCTCGGCGGACGCGTCCTCCTCCAGCTCCTTGGCGCCGTCGCTGACGCCGCGCTTGAAGGCGGTGATGCCCTTGCCGACCTCGCCCATCAGCGAGCTGATCTTGCCGCGCCCGAACAGCACCAGCACCACCACCGCGATCAGCAGCAGGCCGGGAAGCCCGATATTGTTCAACATGTTCCTCTCCTCGATCAGGGGGCGCGCGGCCCGGGGGCGCGCGCGGGATGATTGCCCCGCTTCTAGTCAGCGCCGGGGCGGGCGAAAAGCGGCAAACCGGCAGGTGGCGGGTGATTCCGCCGCTATTCGCCTGCTGCACCGAGTTGGTACGCGGTCAACTGACAGGTTTTTGTCAGTTGCTCTGGACCTGCCCCGGCGCCGCATGGCAGAAGGGCGCGATGCCCCGCACCGACCGCCTCTTCGATCTGATCACCCTGCTGCGCGACGGCCGGGCCCACCGCGCGCAGGATCTCGCCGCCGTCCTGACGGTGTCGCCGCGCACGATCTACCGCGACATGGACCGGCTGATCGCCGCCGGCGTGCCCATCGAGGGCACCCGCGGCAGCGGCTACCGGGCGCGCGACGCGATCACCCTGCCGCCGCTGACCCTCAGCCGGGCGGAGCTTGACGCGCTGACCCTCGGCATCGCCATCGTCGCCGAGGCCGCCGATCCCGATCTCGCCGCCGCCGCGCGGGCGCTCGAGGCGCGGATCGAGGCTGCCACCCCCACCCAGGCGCTGGCCGAGGCCGAGGCCTGGAAGACCGCCGTCTCGCCCTGGTCCGACACCGCCCGCGGGTTGTCGCACCTGGCGATCCTGCGCGGCGCCATCGAGGGGCGCCAGAAGCTGCGCCTGACCTGCCGCGACGCGGGCGGCGCCTGCCAGGTGCGCACCGTGCGGCCGCTGAAGCTGGACAACTGGGGCCGGGTCTGGTCGCTCGCCGCCTGGTGCGAGGAAGAGGCCGGGTTTCGCGACCTGCGGCTCGACCTGATCGAGGAGGCGCAGGCGCTGCCCGAGCTTTTCCTCGACGAGCCGGGCAAGCGCCTGTCCGACCGCGCCCCCTGAGGCGGGAAAGGCTATTTCGTCGCTGGAAACACGAAGCAGCGGTCGCGCCGGATGGTCAGCCACATCACCTTGCCCGGCGCCGGCAGGAACACGTTGGGCACCGTCGCCTTCAGGATGCCGCCGTTGAAGTCCATGCGGAACTCCACCAGGCTCTCGTGGCCCATGAACCGCGCCCGCTCGACCACGCCGCGCGCCGCCACCCCGTCGGTCGGGGTCGGCAGCGGCCCGGTACCGCCGCGGTCGAAATCCAGCCGCACATGCTGGGGCCGGAACACGATGTCGACCTGGGTGCCGTCGGGCACGCCGGGGGCCAGGAAGCGTCCGAAAGGCGTCTGGGCCAGCGCCCCGTTGACCTCGGCCCGCAGCACGTTGGCATCCGAGAAGAACGCCACCGCCGCCCGGTCGATGGGGCGGGTGTAGACGTTGTAGGGGGCGCCCTGCTGGACGATGCGCCCGTCGCGCATCAGCGCGATCTCGTCGGCCATCCGCATCGCCTCGTCGGGCTCGTGGGTGACCAGCAGCACCGCGGTGTCCTCGGCCTTCAGCAGGTCCAGCGTCTGGTCGCGGATGCCGTCGCGCAGCCGGTTGTCGAGCCCCGAGAAGGGCTCGTCCATCAGCATGATCCGCGGCCGTGGCGCGAGGGCGCGGGCCAGCGCCACCCGCTGCTGCTCGCCCCCCGAGAGCTGGTGCGGGAAGCCGTCGATGAAGCGCAGCAGGTCGACCCGTTCGAGCAGCTCGGCGATGCGCGCCCGGCGCGCCTCGCGGCTGCCCGAGCGCAGGCCGAAGCCGACATTGTCGGCGACGCTGAGATGCGGAAAAAGCGCGAAGTCCTGGAACATCAGCCCGATCTCGCGGCGCTCGGGCGGGACGCGGAACACCGTGTCGCAGACCAGCTTGCCGTCGACCCAGATCTCGCCGCTGTCCTGCATCTCGACCCCGGCGATGATCCGCAGGGTGGTCGACTTGCCGCAGCCCGAGGGGCCGAGCAGGCAGGTCACCTGCCCCGGCATGATCGTCAGCGACACGTCATCGACGACCGGACGCCCCTCGTAGCGGCGCACCAGGTGCCGAATCTCCAGCCGCGGCGTCTGTCTCTTCGGGGGCGTCGCCTGCACGTTCGGCCTCACTGCCATTTCCCGATCAAAACCATCGGGCTTGGCCGCAGATAGCAATCCACGCCCCCCTTCGCAAGCCGCCCGGGGCGCCGCGCCTACATCGTCAGGTTGGTGGCCCCGCCATCGGCCAGGAGGTTCTGCCCGACGATGAAGGCGGCCTGCTGCGAGCACAGGAACGCGCAGGCGGCGCCGAACTCGGCCCGCGTGCCATAGCGCCCGGCCGGGATGGTGGCGGCGCGGCGCGCCCGCGCCTCCTCCAGCGTGATGCCCTGCGCCTTGACCACCCCGCCATCCAGCGCGTCGGCGCGGTCGGTGGCGTGGATCCCCGGCAGCAGGTTGTTGATGTTCACGCCCTTGC
>JAGRMU010000012.1:3016-4008 GCA_020441165.1 Sedimentitalea sp. | reverse complement strand
TTCTTGCCTAGATACCGCCCGGATACGCAAATCCCCGCAGGTTTCCATGCAAAACGTCGTTCTGATCATCCATCTTCTTCTGGCGCTCGGGCTGATTGCCGTCGTGCTGATGCAGCGCTCGGAGGGCGGCGGTCTGGGGATGGGCGGCGGTGGCGGCGCGATGAGCGGGCGCGCGGCGGCCACGGCGCTCGGCAAGGTGACCTGGGTGCTGGCGGTGGCCTTCATCTGCACCTCGCTGACCCTGACCATCCTGGCGGCGCAGAAATCCGCGGGCACCTCGGTGATCGACCGGCTCGGCGGGACCAGCGCCCCGGCCGAGGAGGACACGGCGCCGGCCCTGCCCTCGGGGGGCGATCTTCTGCCGCCGGCCGCCGGCGATACCGCTCCGCTGGTGCCAAAAGCCGACTGAGCCCGGCCCCACTACACCTTGGAGAAAGGTTAACGAGGCCAACATCATCTTGCGGTTGACTTGCGCCGCGGGGGCGAATCCCTTATAGGTGGACTCCCGTGATGCTGCGGTTTTTTCGGGCCGCTTCCGACACATGAACACCACTGATCACGGGGGGCGGCCGACCGACATGGCGCGATTCATCTTCATCACCGGCGGCGTGGTCTCCTCACTGGGCAAGGGCCTGGCCTCGGCGGCGCTCGGGGCGCTGCTGCAGGCGCGGGGCTTTTCGGTGCGGCTGCGCAAGCTCGACCCCTATCTGAACGTCGATCCCGGCACCATGTCGCCCTTCGAACATGGCGAGGTCTTCGTCACCGACGACGGCGCCGAGACCGATCTGGACCTGGGTCATTACGAGCGCTTCACCGGCGTCGCCGCGCGGTCGACGGATTCGGTCTCGTCGGGGCGGATCTATTCCAACGTGCTCGAGAAGGAGCGGCGCGGCGACTACCTGGGCAAGACCATCCAGGTCATTCCGCACGTCACCAACGAGATCAAGGAGTTCATCGACATCGGCGCCGACGAGGTCGATTTCATGCTCTGC
>JAGRMU010000012.1:302-2973 GCA_020441165.1 Sedimentitalea sp. | reverse complement strand
GGCGATCCGCCAGTTCAGCCAGGACAAGCCGCGCGGCCAGTGCATCTTCATGCACCTGACGCTGCTGCCGTTCATCAAGGCCAGCGGCGAGCTGAAGACCAAGCCGACCCAGCACAGCGTCAAGGAGCTGCGCTCGATCGGCATCGCGCCGGACATCCTGGTCTGCCGGTCCGAGGGGCCGATCCCCGAGAAGGAGCGCGCCAAGCTGGCGCTGTTCTGCAACGTGCGGCCCGATGCGGTGATCGCGGCGCAGGACCTGGCGTCGATCTACGAGGCGCCGCTGGCCTATCATCGCGAGGGTCTGGACCAGGCGGTGCTGGACGCCTTCCAGATCACCCCTGCGCCGCGGCCCAATCTGGAGCGCTGGGAGGACGTGGCCGACCGCATCTACAACCCCGAGGGCAATGTCAGCGTCGCCATCGTCGGCAAGTACACCCAGCTCGAGGATGCCTACAAATCCATCGCCGAGGCGCTGACCCATGGCGGGATGGCGAACCGGGTCAAGGTCAAGATCGACTGGGTCGATGCCGAGATCTTCGATCACGAGGATCCCGCGCCCTATCTCGAGGGGTTCCACGCCATCCTGGTGCCCGGCGGCTTCGGCGAGCGCGGCACCGAGGGCAAGATCAAGGCCGCGAAGTTCGCGCGCGAGCACAAGGTGCCCTATCTGGGGATCTGCCTCGGCATGCAGATGGCGGTCATCGAGGCGGCCCGCAACGTCGCCAAGCTGCCCGACGCCGGCTCGGAGGAGTTCGACCACGAGGCCGGCAAGAAGCGGTTCACCCCGGTGGTCTATCACCTCAAGGAATGGGTGCAGGGCAACCGCACGGTGGCGCGCAAGATCGGCGACGACAAGGGCGGCACGATGCGGCTGGGGGCCTATGACGCGGTGCTGAGCGAGGGCTCGAAAGCGGCCCGGATCTATGGCACCACCCATATCGAGGAACGCCATCGCCACCGCTACGAGGTCGACATCAAGTACCGCGAGCAGCTCGAGAAGGTCGGGCTGCGCTTCTCGGGCATGTCCCCCGACGGGCGCCTGCCCGAGATCGTGGAATGGTCCGATCATCCCTGGTTCATCGGCGTGCAGTTCCATCCCGAGTTGAAATCCAAGCCCTTCGCCCCGCATCCGCTGTTCGCCGATTTCGTGCGCGCGGCCATCGACAGCTCGCGCCTGGTCTGAGTCCGGGGTCGTCAGATCGCGCTTGGCGTGTCGCGGCGCGAGGAGTATCCTGCCCCCATGTTGCGCAAGCTCTTCGCCAGCTTTCACGCCGAGAAGGCGCCCGACCTGCCCGACCCGGATGCCGAACTGGCGCTGGGGGCGTTGCTGGTGCGCGTCGCCAAGTCGGACCGCGACTACAAGCTGGTCGAGATCAGCCTGATCGACCGCATCCTCGCCCGCCTCTACCAGCACAGCCCGATCGAGGCGGCGAAGATCCGCGCGACCTGCGAGAAGCTGCACGCGGTCGCCCCCGAGACCGACACCTTCGCCAAGCTGATCCGCGAGACCACCGGGATCGAGGAACGCCTCGCCGCGCTCGATGCGCTCTGGGAGGTGGTGCTGGCGGACGGCCCGCCCAAGGACGAGGAGCTGCGCATCCTCGAAAGCTCCCGCAAGGCCATGGGGCTCAGCTTCTTCGACAACGAGGCGGCGCGCGAGCGGGCGCAGCAGAAGGCCTGAGCCGCGTTTTGACGGTTGGCGGCGCGCCGGCCAGCGCGTATATCGGCAGCCATGTTCGGTGATTTCCTCAAGCGGCTGACCCAGCCCGGCCCCGCCCCTCTGCCCGATGCCGATGCGCGGCTGGCGCTGACCGCGCTTCTGGTGCGCATCGCCCGCTCGGACGGCAGCTACGATCCGGCCGAGATCGTCCGCATCGACCGCATCGTCGCCGCCCGATACGGGCTGTCGCCCTTCGAGGCGTCGCGGCTGCGCGGCGAGGCCGAGGCGCTGGAGGCCGAGGCCCCCGACACCGTCCGCTTCACCCGCGCGATCAAGGATGCGGTGCCCTATGACGAGCGGCTGGGGGTCGTCGAATCGCTCTGGCAGGTGGTGCTGGCCGATGGCGAGCGCGCCCAGGAGGAGGACGCGCTCTTGCGCCTGGTCGCCAGCCTGCTCGGGGTCAGCGACGTCGACAGCGCCCGATCCCGGCAGAGGGCCGCCCAGACGTGATCGCCTCGCTGGGCATGTACGACATGCCCCCGATACGCCCCTGCAACGACCGGTTCTGGCGCGCGATCCGCGCCCGGCTGGGCCGGGGCCCGGAGTGCCTGACCTGGGACCGGGACCTCTGGACGATCTGGCGCGCGCCGGACCTGGTTCTGGCCCAGACCTGCGGCATGCCCTACCGCACCGCCCTTCATGGAGAGGTGGCGCTGGTCGGCACGCCCGATTACGGGCTGCCGGACTGCCCGCCGGGCCATTACCGATCGGTTTTCGTGTCGCGCAAGGCGACGGGCGACCGGACCCTGGCCGATCTGGCGAACGGGGTCTTCGCCTACAACGATGCGCTCAGCCAGTCCGGCTGGGCGGCGCCGATGCATCATCTGGCCGCGCGCGACCTGCGCCCGGCGCGGCTTGTCGCCACCGGCTCCCATGCCGGCTCGGCCCGGGCGGTCGCCACTGGTCGCGCCGACCTCGCCGCGCTGGACGCGCTGACCTGGGCGCTGCTGC
>JAGRMU010000012.1:0-177 GCA_020441165.1 Sedimentitalea sp. | reverse complement strand
GGCGATCGACGATCTCGATCCCGCCGACCGCGCCGCGCTGCATCTGAAGAGGCTCGTGGCGATTCCGGCCGAGGCCTATCTTGCGATCGCGACACCACCGGGGCCTTGACCGAATGCGCGCGCCGGGGTGCCGTTTCGGCGGAAGCGCCCCACAATCCGCCGTTTTGGACGTTGCAT
>JAGRMU010000135.1:42402-43752 GCA_020441165.1 Sedimentitalea sp. | reverse complement strand
GCAGGGCCAGCGATTCCATCAGCGGCACCAGATAGACGCAGCCCTTTTCCAGAACCGCGCCGGCGGAGAGGTCGATGCGGTGCATCTCGAACTCGGCCAGGCGCCCGGCGACGCTGTGGCCGCGGCCGGTGAGGAAGGAGGCGCGCATCCGGTAGGCGATGCCGCCGAGGCGCAGATCGAGGCTGGCGGGCTGGACCTGACCGGCGACGAACGGCTCGGCGCTGCGGATGGCGCCGCTGTCGATCATCCGCTCGATCTGCTGATTCGGGCAGACGCCCGTCATGCTGCCTGACATGTTCACCCCCGCTGGCCTTGGGCCTGGTCCGGGGCCGTGATCGATCGTCGGTGTGTATTGGTCGGGCTAGCAGGACTTGAACCTGCGACCTTCCGTCCCCCAGACGGACGCGCTACCAGGCTGCGCCATAGCCCGACGATGGGCCGTTCATACCGGTTTGTGGGCCGGGGGCAAGGGGGAATCACCGCCCTGCCTTACGTCATGTGGGCGGTGCGATGGCGCTCGAGCCAGCCGCGCAACTCGGCCGCGAGCGGCGCGATGCGGCGGGCTTGTTCGGCATCGAGGCGGTCGAGCCGGGCCAGCCGGGCGAGGGTGCCCGGCTTGTAGGGCTGGTCCGTTTCGGCGGCCGGCTCGGGAATGTCGACGACCCGCGCGCGCAACTCGGCCGCCTCGGGGTCCGCGGACGGGGCCACGGCGCGGCGCTGCAGGAACGAGGGCAGGGCGGGTTTCGCGGGATGCGGGTCCGGCTCGGACCGGGTGGCGGCGACGGCATCCGGCTCGGGGAGATCGGCGGCGACCGGCTCGGGGTCCGCCTGTGGCACAACCTCTGGCTCGGGCGCGGCTTCTGGCTCGGATGCCTCCTCCGGACCAGCCTCGGCGTCTGGTACCGCCTCGTTCTCCGGCTCGGCGGCGCTGTCCTCGAACATGTCGCCCGTCTCCGGTTCGGGTGTCGGCTTGCCGCGGAAATGCAGGACCTTCGCCCCGGAGTCGCCGGCGAATTCGGGAGGCGAGCCGATGTCGTCGAGCGGCTGCGATTGCGCCGCGACATGCTCAACCCCTTGTTCCTTCAGAATCTTCTGAACGCCCTTGATGGTCATGCCGTCATCGTGCAGCAGCTTCTTGATGCCGCCGATCAGCTGCATGTCGGCCGGGCGGTAATAGCGCCGCCCGCCGGCGCGCTTGACCGGCTTGACCTGCCGGAACTTGCTTTCCCAGAACCGCAGCACATGGGCCTGAATCCCCAGCCACTCCGCGACCTCGCTGATGGTGCGGAAGGCGTCGGGCGATTTGGTCATCGAAGCATACCCCGATCAGGCCCGGTTGCCGCTGGCGAC
>JAGRMU010000135.1:13988-42258 GCA_020441165.1 Sedimentitalea sp. | reverse complement strand
TGCTCGCCGCGCACCAGCGCGTCGGACATGTGCTCGAGCATGCTTTCGACCAGTTGTGCGCTTTCGTTGCGCGAAAGCCCGACCTCGCGGAACACGGCCTCGCTCAGGTCCATCCGCGTCAGAGTCTTGTCACCCATACCGTCCCCCATGTTTGCGGCAAGCATAGGGCGCAAGAAATTTCGCTGTCAATATCAATGATTTGCAAGTGGCAGGATAGGCCGGTTCATGCCCGACCTCGGGTCGCCATTTACCAGCGCAGGACGACAGCACCCCAGGCGAGGCCGCCGCCGATGGCCTCGGTGACCAGAAGATCGCCGGGCTTGATCTGTCCACGCACCTTGCCGACCGAGAGGGCGAGGGGAATCGATGCCGCCGAGGTGTTGCCGTGGTCCTGAACCGTGACCACCACGCGGTCCATTTCCATGCCCATCTTTCGCGCCGTGCCCTGGATGATGCGGATATTGGCCTGGTGCGGCACGATCCAGTCCACGTCGGCGCAGCCGAGGCCGGCCTTGTCCAGCGCCGTCTCGGCGGTGGCGGCCAGTTTTTCGACCGCATGGCGGAACACCTGGTTGCCCTGCATCCGAAGATGCCCGGTGGTCTGGGTCGAGACGCCCCCATCGACATAGAGCAGGTCGCGATACCGCCCGTCAGAATGCAGGTCGGTGGCCAGAATGCCGCGATCGGCGGAGGTGCCGCCCCCCTCGTTCGCCTCGAGCACCAGCGCGCCGGCGCCGTCCCCGAACAGCACGCAAGTGCTGCGGTCGGTCCAGTCCATGATCCGGCTGAAGGTCTCGGCGCCGATCACCAGCACGCGGTGCGCCTGGCCCGAGACGATCAGGGCATTGGCCGTGCCGAGCGCATAGACGAAGCCGGCACAGACCGCCTGCAGGTCGAAGGCGAAGCCGCCGGTCATACCAAGTTCGGCCTGCACCATGGTCGCGGCGGAGGGGAAGGTCAGATCGGCGGTGGAGGTGGCCAGGATGATCGCGTCCACATCCTGTGCCGTCAGGCGCGCATCCGCCAGCGCCGCGAGCGCCGCCCGGGTCGCCAGGTCGGAGGTGGTTTCGCCCTCGGCGGCGAAATGGCGCCGCTCGATGCCCGAGCGCGCGCGGATCCACTCGTCGGTGGTGTCCAGCATCGTCTCGAATTCGGCGTTGGGAACCACCCGTTCGGGCAGGTAATGCCCGACTCCGGTGACGACTGCGCGGCGCGTCATGCCCGACCTTCTTTTCTGTTCTCATCCGTCGCGCTGCCCGAGGGCGCGCCCGCATCCTGGGAAAGCTCGGCGGTGTATGCAACCCGTTGGGCCAGCTTTTCCGAGAACCCGGACTTGGACAGCTGGAAGGCCAGTTTGACCGCCGCCGAGATGCCGGTCGCGTCGGCGCTGCCGTGGGATTTGACCACGGTGCCGTTCAGGCCCAGGAACACGCCGCCATTGACCCGGCGCGGATCGATGCGCTTTTTCAGGCGGTTCAGCGAGGTGAGCGCCAGCAGCGAGGCCAGCCGCGACAGGGGAGAGAACTTGAACGCCTCGCGCAGCAGGTCGCCGATCAGCTGCGCGGTGCCCTCGCCGGTCTTGATCGCGACATTGCCGGTGAAGCCGTCGGTGACGATCACGTCTGCCACGTCGCCGGGGATGTCGCTGCCCTCGACGAAACCGACGAAGTCGAAATTCGCCACGTCGGTGAAGCGTCCGATCAACGCCTGCGCCTGTTTCAGCTCGGGCCGGCCCTTGTGATCTTCGGTGCCGACATTCAGCAGGCCGATGCGCGGACGCTTCAGCGCCAGACCGTTGCGCGCGTAGGACGCGCCCATCAGCGCATATTGCAGCAGATCCTGGGCATCGGCGCGCACGTCGGCGCCCACGTCGAGCATCACGTTGAAGCCCTGCGGATTGCGCGAGGGCCAGAGCACGGCGATGGCCGGGCGGTTCACCCCCGGCAGCTTGCGCAGGCGAATCATGCTCAGCGCCATCAGCGCGCCGGTATTGCCGCAGGAGACAGCCCCTTGGGCCGAGCCGTCGCGCACCGCCTCGAGCGTCGACCACATCGAGGTGTTCTTGCCCTGGCGGACGACCTGGCTGGGCCTGTCCTCCATGGTCACCACGTCGGCGGCGTCACGATACTCGACACGCCCGCTCAGCACGCGGCGCTTACTGACCAGCGGTTCGAGCAGATCGCGCGGGCCGTTGAGCACGAAGCCGATTTCGGGGTTCTTGCTGGCGGAGGTCGCGATTCCGGCGACGACGGCCGCGGGGCCGGAATCTCCGCCCATGGCGTCAACCGAAATGATGATGCGTCCTGAACCTGCCGGGGACTGATCGGGCTGGAGCGTCATGCAAGGGCCCGTCCGCGAATGATTACGCTGCGTCTTCGTCCAGGTCGATCTCGTCTGCCTGAGCGACGATTTCCTTGTCGTCGTAGTGGCCGCAGGCGGCGCAGACATGGTGCGGACGCTTCAGCTCGCCGCAATTCGGGCACTCGTTCGGGTTCGCGGCAACCAGCGCATCATGGGCGCGGCGGTTGTTGCGGCGCGACTTGGATACTTTGTTCTGTTGGACAGCCATGTCTCAACCTTTGCTTTCACTAAGGGCCAGCGAGCGATCCCGCGGGCCGTGTTGCGTTCGTCGTCAATTATGCCCTTGCCGCCGGACCGGCAAGGCGTCTCGTGCGTTTAGGCCGCGGCCGTCGCGATGTCCAACGCTTAATTCCGGTGAGCGCGCGAAAATACTGCCTATCGCGCCGGGCGCAAGCGGTATTTCGGGGCCGCTCCGGGGCCCCGGATCAGTCGTCGTCGCGGGCGCGGTCGCGCAGCGCCGCCAGCCCAGCGAAGGGCCGCAGGTCCGCGTCGCGCAGCGGCTCCTGGCCGGCTTCGGTGAACACCGCCTCGCCGAGATCGGCATCCGGCTTGCGCGGGTAGAGCGGCAGCGCCAGGGCCAGGGCCTCGGCCATCACCGCCGCGGGATCGATGGTGCTGCGCAGCGGCTCGACGGTATCGTCTTCGGGCATTTCCACCTCTCCGGCCTCCGGAATGGGAAGATCGGCCAGGTAGGTGCGGCGCACCTCGGTGTCGATGCGCGTGGTCACCGGCTCGAGGGTGACGATGCAGGGCTGCACCACGGTGGCGCCAAGCCGTCCGGTCAGCACCCAGTCGCGGCTGCCTTGGGCGCGGATCTCTCCGGCAAAGGACAGCTTGCGGAGACCATCGAGGCCTAGATCGTCGGCCAGGGCGCGCATCGAAGCGGCATCGGGGCGCAGATCGAAGGGGGTCGCGGCGTTCTGTGGCAGGTCGGCGACGCGCAGGGCGGTGGTCTTGGCCATCGGCAGAGCTTTCGTTTCTTGAACAGCGGACGCGGTTTCTGTATCGGGATAGAAGGCGACCGTCGCCGGGGCAAGAGGCCAGACATGATCGTGACCGCAGCGATGCCGAGACCGGTGCTCCGCGCCGCCCTGATGGGGCTGGTGCTGCTGTCGGCTTCTGCCTGCACCTCGGTCTATCGCAATCACGGCTATGTTCCCACGCCCGAGGACCTGTCGACGATCACGGTCGGCGTCGATACCCGCGACAGCGTGACCGAAGCCATCGGCCCGCCGGGCTCGACCGGGGTTCTGAACGACAGCGGGTTCTACTATGTCGCCACGCGGATGCGCTTCTACGGCCCGCGCGAGCCGCAGGTGGTCTCCCGCGAGTTGCTGGCAATCAGCTTCGACACCAGCGGCGTGGTGCGCAGCATCGAGCGATTCGATCTCGGGGACGGGCGCGACGTTCCGTTGGAAAAACAGGTGACCAGCTCGGGCGTTACCGACAAGACCTTCCTGCGCCAGCTGCTCGGCAGCCTCGGGAACTTCAACCCCAACACCGTTCTGAACGAGTGATGGGCGCCGCCCCCGGGGGAGCGTGTCTCGCCGGCCGGACCATCCACGGGCGTGACGTCGGGCACGATGATGGCCGCGCCGAGGACGTGGCCGCGATGATCTCTCTTTTGGGCATAGGCCGCTATCAGCTCCGCCTGGCCGCTTGTGAGGCCGATCTGACAGAGGCCCTGGCCCTGCGCAGGCAGGCCTTCGGCACCTGCGGCGCGGACCGCGATGCGTTCGATCCGATCTGCACCCATGTGGTGATCCGCGAGCGGGTCGGCGGGCGGATGGTCTGCTGTTTCCGGCTGGCGGTTCTGGAGAACGGGTCCGATCTGTCCCGCAGCTATTCGGCGCAGTTCTACGAGCTTTCGGCGCTGGAGGACTACCAGGGGCGGATGCTCGAGCTGGGGCGCTTCTGCATCCGTCCGGGCCAGTGCGACCCGGACATCCTGCGACTCGCCTGGGCGGCATTGACGCGGCTGGTCGACGGCATGGGAATCGGGTTGCTCTTCGGCTGCTCTTCCTTTGTCGGAACCGAGACCGCGCGCTATCGCGATGCCTTCGCCATGCTCAAGGCCAGGCACCTGGCCCCGGCGCGCTGGCTGCCGCGGGTCAAGGCGCCGGACGTGTTCCAATTCGCTGCGCGGCTGCGGCAGGCGCCGGACGCGCGCATGTCGATGCTGGCGATGCCGCCGCTGCTGCGCAGCTATCTGGCGATGGGGGGCTGGGTCAGCGACCATGCCGTCATCGACCGTCAGATGAACACCCTGCATGTCTTCACCGGGCTCGAGGTCGGGGCGATCCCCGAGGGGCGCAAGCGGCTGTTGCGCGGGCTGGCCGGCGATGTCGCCCGCGCCTGAGCGGGCGGGGCTTCGGCGGCGCGACAGGCCCCGTTGACGCGGCCGACGCGGCGGTCTAGCTGGCGGCCATGGCGCGCATTCCCCTGCTTCAGCTTTCCGGCATATCGCTGAGATTCGGCAGCGAACCGGTGTTTTCCGGTCTCGATCTTGTGGTCCAGGCCGGCGACCGGCTGGCGCTGGTCGGCCGCAACGGCTCGGGCAAGTCCACGCTGATCAAGGTGATGGCGGGGCTGGTTCAGCCCGACGCCGGCGAGGTGGTGCTGAGCCCGGGCCAGTCGGTCGGATATCTGGAGCAGGACCCCGAGATGGCGGGCTTTGCCACGCTGGGCGATTTCGCGGCCCAGGGGCTGGAGCCGTCCGAGATGTACCGGGTCGAGCGGGCCGGCGAAGGGCTGAAATTCGATCCCGCGCGGGCGGTTGCGACCGCCTCGGGCGGCGAGCGGCGGCGGGCGGCCCTGGCGGGGCTGATGGCGCGCGACCCCGATCTGATGCTGCTGGACGAGCCGACCAACCATCTCGACATCGAGGCGATCGGATGGCTCGAGGCGGAACTGGCCCGCACCCGCGCCGCCTTCGTGATGATCTCCCACGACCGCGCCTTCCTGCGCGCTCTCGCCCGGTCGACCCTGTGGATCGATCGCGGCACGGTGCGCCGGCAGGACAAGGGCTTCGAGCATTTCGAGGCCTGGCGCGATACGGTCTGGGAGGAGGAGGACGTTGCGCGTCACAAGCTGAACCGGCTGATCAAGTCCGAGTCCCGCTGGGCCGTCGAGGGCATCAGCGCCCGGCGCAAACGCAACATGGGCCGGGTGCGCGCCCTGCAGGCGCTGCGGGCCGAGCGCGCCGCTCAGATCCGCCGCCAGGGCACCGCCGACATGGCGCTTGACGCAGGTCCCAGATCGGGACGCAAGGTCATCGAGGCGCAGGGGCTGTCGAAGAGCTGGGGCGATGTGCCCATCGTCCGGGATTTCTCGCTCACCGTGCAGCGCGGCGACCGGGTGGCCTTCGTCGGGCCGAACGGGATCGGCAAGACCACGCTGCTGGGGCTGCTGCTGGGCCGGATCGCGCCCGATGCGGGCACCGTCCGGCTCGGCACCAACCTGCAGGTGGCCATGTTCGACCAGGCGCGCGAGCAGCTCGATCCCGAGATGAGCCTCTGGGACAGCCTGACGGGGGATGCCGAGATGCGGGTCTCGGGCCGGGCCGACCAGGTGATGGTGCGCGGGGTGGCCAAGCACGTGGTGGCCTATCTCAAGGATTTCCTTTTCGACGAGGCGCAGGCCCGCGCGCCCGTGCGCTCGCTCTCGGGGGGCGAGAAGGCGCGGCTGCTGCTGGCGCGGCTGATGGCCCGGCCCAGCAACCTGCTGGTGCTGGACGAGCCGACCAACGATCTCGATGTCGAGACCCTGGACCTGCTGCAGGAGCTTCTGGACGATTACGATGGCACCGTGTTGCTGGTCAGCCACGACCGCGACTTCCTGGACCGGGTGGCCAGCGTCACCGTCGCGATGGAGGGGCAGGGCCGGGCGGTCGTCTATGCGGGCGGCTGGAGCGATTACCTCGCGCAGCGCGGTCCGGTGTCCGAGGACACCGGCGAGGCGCGCCGCACCGAGACACCGAAGGCGCGGGCCGCAAGATCGGTGCCGAAAGCGTCGGGTCTGACCTTCACCGAGAAGCACCGGCTCGAGGCCTTGCCGGGCCGGATCGACCAGCTGACGGCGGAGATCGCCAAGCTGGAGACGCTTCTGGCCGATCCCGATCTCTACACGCGGGCGCCGGAGAAATTCTCCAAGGCGTCGGCGGCACTGGCCGCCCGCCAGACGGAGCTGGCGGCGGCCGAAGAGGAGTGGCTGACGCTCGCCGAAAAGGCCGAGGGCTGACCCGGGCGGGAGCGGTGGAGCTTGCGCAAGCCCGACGCTCGGGGTCGATCAGACCAGCCACCACTCCAGCAGGGTGAGCAGGACGAAGGCGGGAATCGACAGGACGACAGCCAACAGCAGCGCCGCGCTGCGCGTCATGCGCGGCGTCGGCGCTGACACGCCCTGAACCGGATGCGGGACTCTCATGGCCGCATTAACCGCGTTTTAGGTTTATGTGCGGTTAATGTGCTTGCCATGTTCGATCTCCACGATGCCTCCGTTTCGATTTCGCCGGCACCCCTGCAGCAGTCGTCCGCATTCGCGGCGGCGCTCCGGGTCACCGGGCAACGGCCGCTGGTCCTGCGGGGCGCGGGGTCGCGCCCCGTCGTGGTGCTGCGCCGCCGCTTCTGGCCCGGTCTGCCGGTCGCGATGCTGGCGCGGGCTGACGTGACCGATCTGGCCGATGACGCCGCGGGACTGGACCGTTGGCTGCGCGCGGCGGGACTGAACCGGACGCCGCTCATTCTCGCGCCGGAGTCGCCCTGCGCGCCGCTTCTGCGCCAGCTGGGCGCGGTGCCCTTGGTCACCGCCGCGACCATTGCCGAGATCGACCTCACCGCGCCCGAGCCGGTGCGCCGCGCCGCGCTGCACCAGAAATGGCGCAATCGCCTTGCCCGCGCCGAAGACCAGGGCGGATTGCAAGTTACCGTCGCCCCGTTCTCGCCCGCCGGTCACTGGCTGCTGGCCGCCGACCGCGCCCAGCGGCGCCAGCGCGGCTATCGCGGCTGGCCGGAGGCGCTGACCCTGGCCTATGTGCGGGAGAACCCCGGGCAGGCCATGATGTTCGGTGCGCTCGAGGGCGGCGCGCCGGTGGCCGGGATGCTGATCCTGCGCCACGGGGACGGGGCCACCTATCACATCGGGCACACGACCGAGCGGGGCCGGCAGCTCTCGGCGCACACGCTGCTGCTCTGGCGCGCCACGTGCTGGCTGGCCGAAACCGGAACCCGGCGGCTCGATCTGGGGCTGATCGACACCGAGAGCGCGCCGGGCCTTGCGCGGTTCAAGCTGGGCAGCGGCGCCCGGCCGCGCCGGCTGGGCGGGACCTGGGGGTGGTGGCCGCCCCTCGGGCGCATGCTTGCGCCGCTGGGCCGCTGGGATCCCGAGGCCTGCTAGCGATGCGCGCCGTCTGGACACCCCCGCGCGGCGTCGTGTAGCTGGACGAACGAAACCATCAATCGGGGAGCCAGCCAATGAAACTTGCCAACACATCGGCCATCGTCACCGGCGGCGCTTCGGGCCTGGGCGAGGCCACGGCCCGCCATTTCGCCGCCCACGGCGCCAGGGTCACCCTGCTGGACCGCGACGCAGCACGCGGCCGCACCGTCGCTGCCGAGATCGGCGGGCATTTCGCCGAGACCGATGTGACCGAAGAGGGCTCGGTGCAGGACGCGATCGATCTTGCGGTCAAGAACATGGGCGGCATCTCGGTCTGCGTGAACTGCGCCGGCATCGCGCTGGGGATCAAGACCCTGGGCCGCGACGGCGCCCATCCGCTGGACGCGTTCCAGCGCACCATCGACATCAACCTGGTCGGCAGTTTCAACGTCGCGCGCCTCGCGTCCGCAGCGATGGCGAAGAATGAACCGGAAAACGACGGCGCCCGCGGGGTGATCATCAACACCGCCTCGATCGCCGCCTTCGACGGCCAGAAGGGGCAGGCCGCCTATGCGGCGTCCAAGGGTGGCATCGTCGGCATGACACTGCCGATGGCGCGGGATCTCGCCTCGCTGGGTATCCGGGTGATGACCATCGCGCCCGGCATCTTCATGACGCCGATGCTCGCCGGCCTGCCCGAGGACGTGCAGAAGCAACTGGCCGCCGACGTGCCCAATCCGGCACGGCTGGGCGATCCCGAGGAATTCGGCCGCCTGGCGGGGTTCATCGTCGAGATGGGCTATCTCAACGGCGAGGTGATCCGGCTCGACGGCGCGCTCAGGATGCGCTGAGGGCAACTCCAGCCTCTGGCGGGCAGACGCGTCGGCGAGATGGCGAGGAACGCGCAGACCGGCGATTCCGGTCCATTTGCGTTGCGCGGCGCACCCGGTCAGCGCACGCAGGCTTTACCCGAACGCCAGATATTGACGCCTAGATGACCGGCACGTTCAGAACAGGAGCCTCTGATGTCGGACACGTCCTCGATTCTCGGTATGCCGTATATCCAGCCGTCCCAGGCCCAGAAGCATGTCACCCATAACGAGGCGATCCGGATGCTGGACGCGCTGGTGCAGCTGAGCGTGATCAAGCGCACGCGGACCAGCCCGCCGGCGAGTTTTTCCGATGGCGACCGCTATATCGTGCCGACCGGCGCCACCGGCGTCTGGGCGGGGCAGGACCACAAGCTGGCGGTGGCAACCAACCAGGTCTGGAAAGTCTACACCCCCCGAGAGGGATGGATCGCCTATGTCGAGGACGAGGCGCTCGCGGTGGCGTTCAACGGCGGAGCCTGGATGGAGCTGCCGAAGGGGCTCGAGGCCTCTGATCTGCAGAACCTCGCCCAGGTCGGCATCAATACCGGCGCCGATGCAGGCAACCGGCTGTCGGTGGCGTCGGACGCCACACTGTTGACCCATGACGGGAGCGATCACCGCCTGAAGATCAACAAGGCCGGCAACACCGACACCGCCAGTCTGCTGTTCCAGTCGAACTGGACCGGCCATGCCGAGATGGGTCTGACCGGCGGCAAGGATTTCACCATCCGGGTGAGCGCCGACGGCGGCACCTTCGTCGACGCGCTGTCGGCGGATGCGGCCACCGGCAGGTTGCGCGCCCCGGCCGGGGTCACTTTCGGTCAGCAGACGCTGCGCAACTATCAGCAGGGAAGCTGGACGCCGCGGCTGGCCTTCGGCGGCGACGAGACCGGCATGGCCTATGCCAAGCAGGAGGGGCAGTTCACCCGGATCGGCAACCTGGTGACGCTGCAGGGCGCGATCACCTTGACCGCGAAGGGCAGCGGGACCGGCAGCGCGGAAATCATGGGACTGCCGCTGGCGCCGGATCCGGTCGGGTTTCCGGGACAAGTGCAGTTCGCGGGCGGCGGGTCGTCGCTGGCCGCGCCGGTCTGCCAGACCCGCACGGGCAGCAGGATCGGCCTGCTGAAGACCAGCGCCAGCGGGTCGAGCGATCTGACCCAGGCGAATTTCGGCAATGGCACCAGTTTCGCGATCTCGCTGACCTATTTCGTCTGACGCCGCATCGCCGCGCCGGTTTCGGCGCGTCCCGGGTGTCTTCCCTGCAGCGAAAGTCGGACGAGACCGCGGGACCGCCGGTGATCCGGCGACATTTCGACCCAATGGCAGGTACAGATTTGCAATCGGGCGGGGACTTTCCCCGCCCGCGATGTCATTTGCGCTTTTTCGGCGGTATCAGGTCGGTGATCGTGCCCTCGAACATCTCGGCCGCGAAGTTGACGGTCTCCGAGAGGGTCGGGTGCGGGTGGATGGTGTGGCCCAGATCCACCGCGTCGGCACCCATCTCGATGGCCAGTGCCACCTCGGCGATCAGATCGCCGGCGTTGGGTCCGACGATGCCGGCGCCGATCACCCGGTCGTCCTCCTCGTCGAAGAGCAGCTTGGTCAGGCCCTCCGAGCGGCCCAGTGACAGCGAGCGGCCCGAGGCGGCCCAGGGAAAGACGCCCTTGCCGTACTTGATGCCGCGCTCCTTGGCCTGGGTCTCGGTCAGCCCGACCCAGGCAACCTCGGGATCGGTATAGGCGACCGACGGGATCACCTGCGCATCGAAGAAGCGCTTGTGCCCCGCGGCGACCTCGGCGGCGACCTTGCCCTCGTGCACCGCCTTGTGGGCGAGCATCGGCTGGCCGACCACGTCGCCGATGGCGAAGATGTGCGGCACTCCGGTGCGCTGCTGGGCGTCGACGGCGATGAAGCCGCGCTCGTCCACCGCCACGCCCGCCTTGTCGGCATCGACTTTCTTGCCGTTCGGACGCCGCCCGACCGCCACCAGCACCTTGTCGAAGATCTGTGCCGAGCTTTCGCCCTTGGCGTCCTCGAAGGTGACCTTGAGCCCGTTCTTCTGGGCCTTGACCTCGGTGACCTTGGTCTTCAGCAGGATCTGGGCATAGCGCCCCTCGATGCGCTTGTGCAGCGGCTTGACCACGTCCTTGTCGGCGCCGGGGATGATCTGGTCCATCAGCTCGACCACGGTGATCTCGGCGCCGAGCGCGTCATAGACGCAGGCCATTTCCAGCCCGATGATGCCGCCGCCCAGCACCAGCATCTTCTTGGGGATCTCGTCCAGTTCCAGCGCGCCGGTCGAATCGATCACCCGGGGATCGTCATTGGGCACGAAGGGCAGGGCGACCGGCTCGGATCCGGCGGCGATGATGCACTGATCGAAGCTGACATTGGTCACGCCCTCATCGGTCTCGACCGCGATCATGTTGGGACCGGTGAAGCGCCCGTAGCCATTGATCACCTGCACCTTGCGGGCCTTGGCCAGGCCCGAGAGCCCGCCGGTGAGCTGCTTGACCACCGATTCCTTCCAGCCGCGCAACGCGTCCAAGTCGATCTTCGGTCCCGAGAACCCGATGCCGTGATCGGCCATTTCCTCGGCCTCGGTGATCACCTTCGCGGCATGGAGCAGCGCCTTGGAGGGGATGCAGCCGACATTCAGGCAGACCCCGCCGAGATAGGGATCCTTCTCGATCAGCACCACCTGCTTGCCCAGGTCGGCGGCCCGGAAGGCGGCAGTATAGCCGCCCGGGCCGGAGCCGAGCACGACCACCTCGCCGTGGATGTCGCCCTTGCCGCTGGCGGTGCCGGTGGCGGCGCGGGCCTCGGGCGCCGATGCCGCCTCGGGTTCGGAGCGGGCCGGCTTGGCGGGCGCGTCGCCTGCCTCGGCGCCCTCCAGCACCAGGATCACGCTGCCTTCGGAGACCTTGTCCCCTTCCTTGACCTTGATTTCCTTGACCGTGCCGGCGGCGGGCGCGGGCACTTCCATCGTTGCCTTGTCGCTTTCCAACTCGATCAGCGGGTCTTCCTTGGCGACGGCATCGCCGACCGAGACCAGGACCGTGATGACCGGCACATCCTTGAAATCGCCGATATCGGGAACCTTGACGTCCATTGCGCGCGCCCCCTTACAGCATCAGCCGGCGCACGTCGCCGAGCAGATATTTCAGGGTGGCGCAGAACCGCGCGGCCAGTGCGCCGTCGATGGCGCGGTGATCGTAGCTGAGCGAGAGCGGCTGCATGTTGCGCGGCTGGAACGCCTCGCCGTCCCAGACCGGTGCGATCTTCGAGCGGGTGAGGCCCAGGATCGCCACCTCGGGCGCGTTCACGATCGGGGTGAAGGAGGTGCCGCCGATGCCGCCCAGCGACGAGATGGTGAAGGTCGCGCCGGCCATCTCGTCACCCTTGAGCTTGCCGTCGCGCGCCTTGGCGGAAAGCTCGCCCAGCTCCTTCGAGATGTCGATGATACCCTTGCGGTCGGCGTCCTTGATCACCGGCACCACCAGCCCGTTCGGCGTGTCGGCAGCAAAGCCGATATTGTAGAAGTCCTTCTTGATCAGCTTGTCGCCATCGGGATGGATCGAAGAGTTCACCTCCCAGTGCTTCTTCAGCGCCGACACGCTGGCCCGGATGACGAAGGACAGCAGGGTGACGCGATAGCCGTCCTTCTTGGCCTCGGCGTCGAGCTCGCGGCGATAGGCGTCGAGCTCGGTGATGTCGGCCTCCTCGTTATGGGTGACGTGGGGGATGTTGAGCCAGGAGCGGTGCAGCGCCGGACCCGAGAGCTTCTTGATGCGCGGCATCTCGACATTTTCGACGGGTCCGAATTTCGAGAAATCGACCGCCGGGATCGGCGGGATGCCCATGCCGCCCTGAACGCCGGCGCCCGAGGCCGCGGCGCCGCCACCGCTGGTGGATTTCAGATAGGCAGTCACGTCCTCGCGCAGGATGCGGCCCTTGCGGCCGGTGCCATTGACCTTGGCCAGATCGATCTCGAGCTTGCGGGCGAAGGCGCGCACCGAAGGGCTGGCGTGGATGCGGCCGAAGCCGGCATCGGTCACCGTGGCCGGCGCCGCGGCCGGGGCAGGGGCCGACGCGGGGGCGGCGGGTTTCGCCGGCTCGGCGGGCTTGGACTCGGACTTGGCCGGTGCCTCGGCGGCCCCGTCGCCTTCGAGGACCAGCAGCAGCGATCCCTCGGAGACCTTGTCGCCTTCCTTGACGCGGATCTCGGCGATCTTGCCGGCGGCGGGCGAGGGGACCTCCATCGTCGCCTTGTCGCTTTCCAACTCGACCAGCGGATCCTCCTTGGCGATCACGTCGCCGACGCTGACCAGGATGCTGATGACGGGAACATCGGTGAAATCGCCGATATCGGGCACTTTGACGTCTGTTGTCATGTTCTGTTGTCCTCTCGTGTCCCGCGCCTAGACCAGCCGGGGATTCGGCTTGCCGCCGTCAATGTCGTACTTGGCGAGCGCCTTGCGCAGCACCGCCTCGGGGATTGCGCCCTCGTGGAAGAGGTCGGTCATCGCCGCCGCCGCGATGTGGTTGGCATCGACCTCGAAGAACCGCCGCAGGTTGACCCGGCTGTCCGAGCGCCCAAAGCCGTCGGTGCCCAGCACCGTGAACCGGTTCGGCACGAAGGCGCGGATCTGCTCGGCATAGTTCTTCATGTAGTCGGTCGCGGCGATCACCGGCCCCTTGGCGCCCTCGAGCTGGCGGGTGACGAAGGGCACGCGCGGCTCGCTGAACGGGTTCAGCCGGTTGAACCGCGCCGCGTCCTGACCGTCGCGGGCCAGCTCGTTCAGCGAGGTGGCCGACCAGATGTCGCTGGTCACGCCGAAATCCTCCTTCAGCATCTCGGCGGCCTTGATCGCCTGCACCAGGATGGTGCCCGAGCCCATCAGGTTGACGTGCTTCTTGCCGGGCTTGGCGGTCTTGCTCAGCCGGTAGAGGCCGCGGATGATGTCCTCCTCGACGCCCATCGGCATGTCGGGATGGCTGTAATTCTCGTTCATCAGGGTCAGGTAGAAATAGACGTCCTCCTGGTCGACGAACATCCGCTGCAGCCCGTGATGCACGATCACCGCGACCTCGTACTGGAAGGTCGGGTCATAGCTGATGCAGTTCGGCACGGTGCCGGCCAGGATGTGGCTGTGCCCGTCCTCGTGTTGCAGCCCCTCGCCGTTCAGCGTGGTGCGCCCCGCGGTGCCGCCCAGCATGAAGCCGCGGGCGCGGCTGTCGCCCGCCGCCCAGGCGAGATCCCCGATGCGCTGGAAGCCGAACATCGAATAGTAGATGAAGAACGGGATCATCGGCACGCCGTGGTTGGAATAGGCGGTGGCGGCGGCGATCCAGTCGGCCATGGCGCCGGCCTCGTTGATGCCTTCCTGCAAGACCTGGCCGGTCTCGCTTTCCTTGTAGTACATCATCTGGTCGGCGTCTTCGGGGGTATAGTGCTGCCCGAGCGGGTTGTAGATGCCGACCGAGCGGAACAGCCCTTCCATGCCGAAGGTGCGGCTCTCGTCCGGCACGATCGGCACCACATGCTTGCCGATCTTCTTGTCGCGCAAGAGCGTGGTGAGAATGCGCACGAAGGCCATGGTGGTCGAGATCTCGCGCTCGCCGGTACCCTTGAGCTGGGCCTCGAACTTCGACAGGTCCGGGATTTCCAGTTTCGGCACGTTGCGCCACTCGCGCTTCGGAAACTCGCCGCCAAGCGCCTTGCGCCGGTCGGCGAGATAGGCCTTCTGGGCGTTGTTCAGCGTCACGAAGGGCGCGTTCGGCAGGTCCTCGTCCGAGACCGGGATCTGGAAGCGGTCGCGGAAGGCGCGCAGCTGGTCCTCGGCCAGCTTCTTCTGCTGGTGGGTGATATTCTGCCCCTCGCCGGCGGTGCCCATGCCATAGCCCTTGACGGTCTTGACCAGAAGGCAGGTCGGTTGGCCCTTGTGCTCGGCGGCGCGCAGGAACGCGGTATAGACCTTCTCGGGATCGTGTCCGCCGCGGCGCAGGGCCCAGATCTGGTCGTCGGTCCAGTCCTCGACCAGGGCGGCGGTCTCGGGATACTTGCCGAAGAAATGCTTGCGGATATAGGCGCCGTCCTTGGACTTGAAGGTCTGGTAGTCGCCGTCGACGGTCTCGTCCATCAGCTGGCGCAGCCGGCCGGTGGTGTCGCGCTCCAGCAGCTCGTCCCAGCCCTTGCCCCACAGGAGCTTGATCACGTTCCAGCCGGCGCCGCGGAAATCGCCCTCCAGCTCCTGCACGATCTTCGAGTTGCCGCGCACCGGCCCGTCGAGCCGCTGCAGGTTGCAGTTGACCACGAAGATCAGGTTGTCGAGCCCCTCGCGGGCGGCCAGGTCGATGGCGCCGCGGCTTTCCGGCTCGTCCATCTCGCCGTCGCCGAGAAAGCACCAGACCTTGCGGTCGGCGGCATCGATCAGCCCGCGATTGTGCATGTATTTCATGAACCGCGCCTGGTAGATCGCCATCAGCGGACCGAGCCCCATCGAGACGGTGGGGAACTGCCAGTAATCGGGCATCAGCCAGGGATGCGGGTAGGAGCTGAGCCCGCCGCCCGAGACCTCCGAGCGGAAGTTCTCCAGCTGCGCCTCGCCGATGCGCCCCTCCATGAACGAGCGCGCGTAAATGCCGGGGATGACGTGGCCCTGGAAGAAGACCAGATCGCCGCCATGGATCGCCGATTTGGAGCGCCAGAAATGGTTCAGCCCGATATCGTACATCACCGCCGAGGAGGCGAAGGAGGCGATATGCCCGCCATATTCGCTGGACACCTTGTTGCGGCGCACGACGACCGCCATGGCGTTCCAGCGGTTGATGGTGCGGATCCGCCATTCCATGTCGAGATCGCCGGGAAACTCGGCCTGGTCATCGGGCGGGATGCTGTTCTGATAGGGGGTGGTGGCCGAGAACGGCAGGTTGGCCCCTGCCGCGCGGGCCTGGGCCACCGCCTTGTCGAGCAGGAAATGCGCCCGGTTCGGGCCGTCCCGCTCGATCACGTCCTCGATGGCCTCCTGCCATTCCTGGGATTCGATCGGGTCGATGTCGTCGACTGTGGTCGCCATGGAGCGCGTCCTCCTCATTGATTGACGCTGGGTAACAGATTCTAGTTTAGCCTTAAACCATTTGTTCGGGGCCGATCGACAATGCCGCCATGCGCTGCGCGAAGGGCTCGGCCGCGGATCGTCCGGCCGCCCGCCAAAGCGCATGACGCCCCATCCGCCTTGTCGCTGCCTCTGCTGCGCCCCCTGTCCCTTGCGCCGGGGAAAACTCTGGCCGGGCACCGCGCGCTTGTCCAGCGCGCAGTTGCCCCGGAGGGCGCGCGAGGCGGCGCTGCGACTGCGGCGATGGTATCGGTCGCGGGATGTGCGGTGTCGCGTCCCAAGGGGTCAGTCGATGCGCTCGACCCGGTAGGGGGCGTCGAACCAGTGTTCCTCGAGGTTCGGCCCTGCACCGATGCGGTCGACGACGGCGAAGAGACCTGGCGCCCCGATTGGTGCTAGAACCCCGTGCCAGGTGCCGCGATGCAGGTTGATCGCCTGCCCCGGCGCGGCGACGAAGGCCCTGGGATCGGCCGGGATACCGCCAGCATCGTCGGCGACCACCACGAGGTAGGGCGTGCCGCTGAGCGGCAGGAAGGCCTGGCTGCCCTCCGGGTGACGCTCGACCATGTCGACCAGGTAGGGCAGGTGGCGGGCCTGCGCGTCGAAGATGCTGATCCCGGCGCGGCCATCCGCGAAATCGAGCCGCGCCAGATCGTTATGCCGCGCGCACATGCCGCGATTGATCATCTTGTCCGGCGCGCCCGAGGCATCGAGCAGATCGCCATAGGGCGCGAAGGCCTCGGCGGTCAGCGGGGCGGGGGTCAGCCTCCGGGTCATGACGGCATCAGGTCGATCAGCCGCAGCTCGGCGATGCGTTCGACCTGGGCGCAGGCCTCGGCGAACTCGGTCTCGGTGTCGTTGTCGATGCGCCGCTCGAAGGCGTCGCGGATCGAGGCCTTGGTGTTGTCGCGCACCGCGATGATGAAGGGAAAGCCGTGCTTGTCCACATACGCGGCATTCAGTTTCTGGAACATCGCGCGCTCGTCATCGGTCAGCAGGTTCAGCCCGGCGCCGGCCTGCTCGGCGGTGCTCTCGGCGGTCAGCTTGCCCGCCGCCGCCAGCTTGCCGGCGAGATCGGGGTGCGCGGTCAGCACGCCCAGGCGCGCGTCGCGGCTGGCTGAGCGGAAGACACGCGCCAGGGCGTTGTGCACGCCCCGGGCGCTGTCATGGGCGGGGCCCAGCTCCAGGTCATGGGCGCGCTCGGCGATCCACGGAGAATGCTCGAAGACGCCGCCGAAGGCCTCGACGAAGCGGGCCTTGTCCATCCGGCTGGGGCGCTCGACGCGCCGGTGCGGGTGATGCTTTGCCCAATGCTCCGCGATGTCGATCCGGCGCGGGGTCCAGACGCCCTCATGGGAACTTATGTGATCGATGAAGCGCTTCAGCCCGGCCAGCTTGCCGGGGCGCCCGATCAACCGGCAATGCAGCCCGATCGACATCATCGCGGGCCGGCCGGCTTCGCCCTCGGCATAGAGCACGTCGAACGCGTCCTTGAGATACTGGAAGAACTGCTCGCCGGTGATATAGCCCGGCGCGGTGGCAAAGCGCATGTCGTTGGCTTCCAGCGTGTAGGGGATGATCAGCTGGTCGCGGTCGCCGAACTCCATCCAGTGCGGAAGATCGTCGTCATAGGCGTCGCTGACATAGGCGAACTGCCCGGTCTCGGCCGCCAGGCGCACGGTGTTCTCGCTGCAGCGCCCGGTATACCAGCCGCGCGGCGGGGTACCGACCACCTCGGTATGCAGGCGGATCGCCTCGGCGATGGCGGCGCGCTCCTCGGCCTCGGGCATGTCCCTGTGCTCGACCCATTTCAGCCCGTGACTGGCGATCTCCCAGCCAGCGTCCTTCATCGCCGCCACCTGCTCAGGGCTGCGCGCCAGGGCAGTGGCCACGCCGTAGATGGTCAGCGGGATGCCGGCCCCGGTGAAGAGGCGATGCAGCCGCCAGAACCCGGCGCGGGCGCCGTAGTCATAGATCGATTCCATGTTCCAGTGCCGCTTGCCCGGCCAGGGCGCGGCGCCGGCGATGTCCGACAGGAAGGCCTCGGACGCGGCGTCGCCATGCAGGATGCTGTTCTCGCCCCCTTCCTCGTAGTTGAGCACGAATTGCACCGCGATGCGGGCCTTGCCGGGCCATTCGGGATCGGGCGGGGTGGCACCATGGCCACGCAGGTCACGGGGATAGCGCGTCATGTCGGGATCTCCTTTTGATTGCTTTGTATATCGCGGTAATGAAATTGACTTTCAGAAAATCATTGAAACAGCTATCGCCAACTGCGGGCTGCGCCCGGGCGAGGGCTCGGGCATACTCGGGCGGAAGCGCGACACAAGGGGACGATCATGGCCGGATATCTGACGACACATGTGCTGGACACCGCGAGGGGATGCCCCGCGGAGGGGCTGAAGATCGACCTCTTCCGGATCAGCGGCGGCATGCCGGTGCTGCTGCGCAGCCTGGTGACCAATGCCGACGGGCGCACCGATGCGCAGATCCTGCCCGAGGCCGAGTTCGAGACCGGCACCTATGAGCTGGTCTTCCATGCCGGCGACTATCTGGACCGGGTCGGAACCCCGCCGGAATCGCCGCGGTTTCTCGACGTGATCCCGCTGCGCTTCGGCATGTCCGAGGCCAGCCACTATCACGTGCCGCTGCTGCTCTCGCCCTTCGGATACGCCACCTATCGCGGGTCCTGACCCTTGCCGCGCGCCAGCTCGGCCTGGATGTTCCTGACCATGTAATCGATCAGCAGCCGCGCCTTGGGATCCTGGTGGCGGCGGTGCGAATAGAGACAGGCCATCTGGATCGGCACCGGCGGCTCGGCCTCCAGGACCCGCACCAGCCGGCCGGCGGCCAGGTGGTCCGAGACCTCGAACTCGGGCTTCAGGATCAGCCCGTGGCCCTCGAGCGCCCAGTTGGTCAGCACGTCGCCGTCGTCGGATTCGAACGGGCCGCGCACCGCGAAGCGCTTGACCCCGTCGGCGGTCTGCAAAGGCCACTGGAATTCGGGCGCGCCGGGATAGCGCAGGTTCAGGCACTCGTGCTGGCCGGTCAGCAGGCTCCGCCCGGTCTCGGGCGCGCCCTTGCGCGCGATGTAGGACGGGGCGGCGCAGATCACCCGCGGGCAATCCGCGATCTTGCGGATCCGCAGGTTGCTGTCCTCGGGCACTCCCAGGAAGAACGCCGCGTCCAGCCCCTCGGCAGCCAGGTCGAGCCGCCGGTCCGAGAGGCGCAGGCGGATGTCGATCAGCGGGTATTTCTCCTTGAACCCCGGCACCGCCGGCGCGATCAGCCGCCGTCCCAGCCCCAGCGGCGCCGCAATGAAAAGCGTGCCGCGCGGGGTCAGGGTGACGTTGCTGATCTCGGATTCGGCATCCTCGACCGCCTCGAGGATCTTGCAGGCGCCGCGATAGAAGAGGTTGCCCTGCTCGGTCGGCGCCAGCATCCGCGTGGTGCGCTGGAATAGGCGCACGTTCAGATGCTCCTCCAGCTGCGAGATCCGCGCCGAGGCCACCGCCGCCGAGATCCGCTGATCGCGCGCCGCCGCCGACATGTTGCCCAGCTCGTAGACCCGCACGAAGGTCCTGATATTGTCCAGATAGGCCATGGTCGACCACTCTTCGGGTTTTGTTGAAACAGCTTGGATTTTTTCTCCAATACAGGACAATAACCCGGTCGGGTAGCGTTCCGTCAACGACATTCGAGGAGGGATTCGATGCTGGACGTGACAATTTTCGGGGACTGGCTGTCCTTCGCGGTGCGCTGGGTGCATGTGATCACCGCCATCGCCTGGATCGGATCTTCCTTCTATTTCATCGCGCTCGACCTGGGGCTGCGCAAGGTGCCGCACCTGCCGGTCGGTGCCCATGGCGAGGAATGGCAGGTCCACGGGGGCGGCTTCTACCACATCCAGAAATACCTGGTGGCGCCCGAGAACATGCCCGACCACCTGGTCTGGTTCAAATGGGAGAGCTATTCGACCTGGCTGTCGGGCGCCGCGCTGATGATGCTGATCTACTGGGCGGGGGCCGAGCTTTACCTGATCGACGCCGCCAAGGCCGATCTGGCGGTCTGGCAGGGCATCGCGATCTCCGCCGCCTCGCTGACCATCGGCTGGCTGGTCTACGATTTCCTCTGCAAGTCGGGCCTGGGCGAGAAGCCGACGCAGCTGATGCTGCTGCTCTTCGTGCTGCTGGTGGCGATGGGCTGGGGCTATAACCAGATCTTCACCGGGCGCGCCACCATGCTGCACCTGGGCGCCTTCACCGCCACGATCATGACCGCCAACGTGTTCTTCGTCATCATGCCGAACCAGCGCATCGTGGTGAAGGACCTGCAGGCGGGGCGCACGCCGGATCCGAAATACGGCAAGATCGCCAAGCTGCGCTCGACCCACAACAACTATCTCACCCTGCCGGTGATCTTCCTGATGCTGTCCACCCATTATCCGCTGGCTTTCGCCACGCCCTACAACTGGCTGATCGCGGCGCTGGTCTTCCTGATGGGGGTCACCATCCGGCATTTCTTCAACACCATGCACGCCGGCGGCGGCATGAAATGGTGGACCTGGGGCGTCACCGTGGCGCTCTTCCTGGGGGTGATGTGGCTGTCGACGGCGCCGCTGATGCAGATGGACTATGACGCCTCCGAGGCGCGCGATCTCACCCCGCGCGAGCAGCGCTTCGCCGATGCCGCCGGTTTCGACGAGGTCCAGGACATCGTCCTGGGCCGCTGCTCGATGTGCCACACGCGCGAGCCCGGCTGGCCCGGCATCCACCGCGCCCCGAAGAACGTGCTGCTGGAAACCGGCCCCGAGATCGCCGCCGCCGCCGAGCAGATCTTTCTGCAGTCCGGGGCGAGCGTGGCCATGCCGCCCGCCAACGTGACCTTCATGGAGCCCGAGGAACGGGCGCAGATCGTGGCCTGGTACCGCGCCGCGACGGGTGGCACGCCGGTGAAGCTGGCCGCGAACTGAACGCGCCAGGGCGACGGCGCACACGCGCGCCAGTCGGCCTCGTCCCCATGCCGGATCACCGCCGACCGGGCGCGCGTGTGCGCGCCCTTTCTGCGTCCGGCCTCCGCGACGCAGGTGCGCTGTCCCGCCGCCCACACACAGGACGCACATGCGGACCAATCCTGGAGAAGGCGGACAGCTCACGCTCCAGCCTCTCGCAAGGCAGGTGCTTTCTGTCGCATACGAACGGTAATGTTGTCGCGCTTGGCGCCAAGCGCGGAGCCGCAGTCTCGGAACCGCGCGGCTATGGCGGTGCAATCAGGCAGGTCCGGCCATCTCTCGGCTGCCCCATCACCCCTTTCGCAAACGCCAAAGGCGCGGCAAGGGCTCGCCACGCTCCCGAGTGTCTGCCGTCAGATCCGCGGCGGGATCAGCCGCCCCAGCTGCGCACCTCGCCGCAATCCATGTGCACGAAGTTCGAGCGCGAATAGCGGCCCACGCCCCCGCCTCGGCAGGCGGATGCGGCGCGCGCCATCTGGCTGACCGACCGCGAGGAAAGGCGCAGATCGGCCGCCTGGCCCTTCATGTGCAGCGAGTTCTTGGCGACCCCGCGCGAGCGGGCGCGCAGCATCGCATTGGTCTCGGGGCTGCGGTAGCCCGAGAGCAGCATGTAGGGCTCGTTCACATCCATCAGGTTGTGGGCGGCGGTCATGATGTCGATGGTTCGCAGGTCGATGCCCTTGACCTGGTCGGTGCGCCAGTCGCGCATGAAGTAATGCACTTCCTTCACCGCGTCCTTGATGTAATCGCCATCGATCCAGTAGATCATGTCGATCCGCTCGCCGGTGCGGCCCGAATACATCCGGATTCGCCGGATATCGCCACCGCCACGCAGGAACCCGGCGGCGTTGGAGTAGGTGGGGGCTGCGGTGAGAGCTGTTGCTGCGAATGCACCCAAGAGTGCGCGACGGGTCAAGCCCGAAGAGCTGATTTCTATCATATCACTGCGACGTCCTGTACGCTGTATATTTTTACTGCCTGCGTCCGATGTTACGGGCGCATTATTCTTTTCCATCCCCAGATGTGGACTGTTTATGGCACAGCTCGAATCGTGAGCCAAGCGCGGATTTGTTTGAGTTTTACGTACAGTGGGTTTTCGGCAAATTGTTGCGCAAAGGTGCGGATATGAGACAGGTTTGGCCCCGGCCGCGATGCAAACGCGCATCAGAGCCGGCCGAGTTTGCAGGCCGCGCCGGAATGGGAGTGGACAAGCCCCGGTTGCGTTAACATTGTTTTTCAGGCTTTCGCGCAGATTGGCGCGCAACAACAAGAGCAGCAGAGATTTCAAGGATTTCCCACATGCCCGATGTCTCGAAGGCCCGGATCGCACCGATGTTGTGGCTGGGTCTCGCCCTGCTGGTCCTGGGGCTTGCCGGCGCTCCCGCGCAGGCCCAGGTCACCGCGTTCAAGCAGGCGGTGGCCGAGGCCGCGTCGCGCGATGCGGACATCGCGGCGTATTACCGCGAGAGCGGGTATGAGCCGCTCTGGACCGGCGAGGGCGAGGTGTACCTCGCGCGCCGTATTGCGCTGATCGAGGCGCTGTCCGAGGCGCGGCTGCACGGGCTGCCCGAGGGGCGCTATCGGCCCGAGGCGTTGATCGCGCAGATGGGCGCGGTGCGCTCGGCCCGCGATCTGGGGATGGTCGAGGTGGCGCTCAGCGAGGCGTTCCTGCGATACGCCCGCGACATCCAGACCGGGATCCTAGTCCCCGCGCGGGTCGACGGCGGCATCGTCCGCGAAGTGCCCTACCGGCCGCGCGGATCCTATCTGAGCGGGCTGGCGGACAGCCCGCCGCACGCCTATTTCCGCGCCCTTCCGCCGGCGACCGGCGAATACCGCGCGCTGATGAAGCACAAGTTCCGCCTCGAGCGGCTGGTCGCCTCCGGGGGCTGGGGACCGCAAGTGCCCTCGGGCAGTTTCAAGCCGGGGCAGGGCGGCGCGGGGGTGGTCGCGCTGCGCAACCGGCTGATCGCGATGGGCTATCTGGAGCCCACCGCCGCGCCCGGATACGATGCCGGGCTGCAGCAGGCGGTGCAGGCCTTCCAGGCCGCGCACGGGCTGACCCCAGACGGGATCGCCGGCGAGGGCACGCTGGCCGAGATCAACGTTCCCGCCGAGCAGCGCCTGCAATCGGTGATCGTGGCGATGGAGCGCGAACGCTGGCTCAACCGCGAGCGCGGCACCCGGCATGTTCTGGTCAACCAGACCGATTTCAGCGCCCGGATCATCGATCACGGCAAGGTCACCTTCGAAACCCGCGCGGTGATCGGCAAGAACACCGGCGACCGGCGCAGCCCGGAATTCTCGGACGAGATGGAATTCATGGTGGTCAACCCCAGCTGGTACGTGCCGCGCTCGATCGTGACCAAGGAATACCTTCCCAAGCTGCGGGCCAATCCCAATGCCGTGGGCCATATCGAGATCACCGACAGCCGCGGCCGCCGGGTCAACCGCGCGAACGCCAATTTCGCCCAGTATTCGGCCCGCTCCTTTCCCTATGCAATGCGCCAGCCGCCCAGCAAGAGCAATGCGCTGGGGCTGGTCAAGTTCATGTTCCCGAACAAGTACAACATCTATCTGCATGATACGCCGCAGAAAGATCTCTTCGACCGCGAGGTCCGCGCCTTCTCGCATGGCTGCATTCGGCTGGCCGATCCCTTCGGCTTTGCTTATGCGCTGCTGGCGCCCCAGACCGACGACCCCGAGGGCACCTTCAAACGGGTGCTGAACACCGGAAACGAGACCCGCCTGACCCTGGACCAGCCGATCCCGATCCACATCATCTATCGGACCGCCTTCACCGATCCCAAGGGGCGGCTCGAGTTTCGCCGCGACGTCTACGGGCGCGATGCCCGGATCTGGGAGGCGCTGAGCGAGGCGGGGGTGGCCCTGGGCGACGTTCGCAGCTAATCAGGGGGCCGGCATGTGCGAGATGGGCCCCTGATGACAGATTTTTCGATCCGGGAGATTGCGGCGGCGCTCGGCGCCGAGGCCGAAGGGGACGGCGCGCTGCGCATCGCGCGCGCCGCCGAACCGCAGGCGGCGGGACCGGATGACCTGGCCCTGGCGATGTCGCCGAAATACGCCGAAGCCCTCGGCCAGGGCCGCGCGCGCGCGGCGCTTCTCTGGCCGGGGGCCGACTGGCGGGCGCTGGGGCTGGCGGCGGCGATCTTCGCGCCGCGCCCGCGCGCGGCGATGTCCGGGCTCACCCGCCTTCTCGATCCGGGCCAGGGCTTCGCGCCCGGCATCCATCCCAGCGCGGTGATCGACCCGGCGGCGGTGCTGGCCGAGGGCGTCTCGGTGGGTCCGCTGACGGTGATCGGTGCGGGCGCCCGGATTGGCGCCGGATCGGTGATCGGGCCGCATTGCGTTATCGGCGCCGGCGCAGTGCTGGGCGATGGCGCCCTGCTGCGCGAGATGGTCAGTATCGGTGCCAGGGTGACGATCGGCGCACGCTTCATCGCCCAGCCGGGGGCGCGGATCGGGGCCGACGGGTTTTCTTTCGTCACCCCCGAGGTCTCCGGCGTCGAACAGGCGCGCAAGACCATGGGAGACCGGGGCGATGCCGGGGCGCAGAGCTGGATGCGCATCCATTCGCTGGGTGCGGTCACCATCGGCGACGATGTCGAGATCGGCGCCAACAGCACCATCGACAACGGCACCATCCGCGATACCGCGATCGGCAGCGGCACCAAGCTCGACAACCTCGTGCATGTCGGCCACAACGTGCGGGTCGGGCGCGACTGCCTGCTCTGCGGGCAGACCGGCATCTCCGGCTCGGTGGTGATCGGCGATCACGTGGTGCTGGGCGGACAGTGCGGGGTCTCCGACAACATCTTCATCGGCGACGGGGTGGTCGCCGCGGGCGGCACCAAGATCCTCTCGAACGTGCCGGCGGGCCGGGTGATGATGGGCTATCCGGCGGTGAAGATGGACACCCAGACCGAGATCTACAAGGCGCAGCGGCGTCTGCCGCGGCTTCTGCGCGACGTCGCGGCCCTGCAAAAGGCGGTTTTCAAACCCGGACCGACCGACTAAATCAGCGCCAGTGCCGCAGCAGGTCAGGAAACCGACATGAGCATCCGCGACAAGGTCATTGCCATCATCGCCGAGCAGGCGGTGCTTGAGCCGTCCGACGTGTCCCTGGACAACTCGCTGAGCGATCTGGGCATCGACAGTCTCGGTCTGGTCGAGAGCATCTTCGCCATCGAGGAGGAGTTCGACATCACCATCCCGTTCAACGCCAACGAGCCCTCGCAGAGCGATTTCGACATCTCCAACGTGGCGGCGATCATCACCGGCATCGAGAAGCTCGTGGCGGAGAAGGCGTGAGCGGTCCGGGCGGCGGGGGATCGGGATGAAACGGGTGGTCATCACCGGCGCCGGGACGATCAATGCCCTGGGCCATACCGTACCCGAAACGCTGGAGGCGATGCGCGAGGGGCGCTGCGGCATCGGCGAGCTGGCGTTTCGCGATGTCGAGCGGCTGATGATCCGGATCGGCGGCCAGGTGCGCGATTTCGAGGCGGACGGGCGCTTCAACCGCCAGCAGATGACGCTCTACGACCGCTTCACCCAGTTCACCCTGATCGCGGCCAAGGAGGCCATCGACCAGTCCGGCATCACCTTCAGCGGCCAGCTGGCGGCGCAATCGGGGGTGGTTCTGGGCACCGCCGGCGGCGGGGTCAGCACCTGGGACGACAATTACCGCAGCGTCTACGAGGACGGCAAGAACCGGGTGCATCCCTTCGTGGTTCCCAAGCTGATGAACAACGCCGCCGCCAGCCATGTCTCGATGGAGCACAACCTGAAGGGGCCTTCCTTCACCGTCTCGACCGCCTGCGCCTCATCCAACCACGCCATGGCGCAGGCCTTCGCCATGGTGCGCAGCGGCATGGCGCCGGTGATGGTCACCGGCGGGTCGGAATCGATGCTGTGTTTCGGCGGGGTCAAGGCCTGGGAGGGCTTGCGAGTGATGTCCAAGGACGCCTGCCGCCCGTTCAGCGCCAACCGCAACGGCATGGTGCAGGGCGAGGGCGCCGGGGTCTTCGTCTTCGAGGAATACGAGCGCGCCCGGGCCCGCGGCGCCGAGATCCTGTGCGAGGTCGCCGGTTTCGCCATGTCCTCGGACGCCGCCGACATCGTGATGCCCTCCAAGCAGGGCGCGGCGCGGGCGATGGCCGGGGCGCTGGCCGATGCGCGCATCGGGCGCGGCGAGGTCGGCTACATCAACGCCCACGGCACCGGGACCGCGGCCAACGACAAGACCGAATGCGCCGCGGTGGCCGATGTCTTCGGGCCCCATGCCGACGATCTGATGATCAGCTCGACCAAGTCGATGCACGGCCACCTGATCGGTGGCACCGGCGCGGTCGAGCTCTTGGCCTGCATCATGGCGCTGCGCGACGGGGTGATCGCGCCGACCATCGGCTACGAGGAGCCGGATCCGGAATGCGCGCTCGACGTGGTGCCCAACGTGGCGCGCGAGGCGAAGGTCACGGTTGCGCTGTCCAATGCCTTTGCTTTCGGCGGGCTCAACGCGGTTCTGGCGCTGCGCCGCATCTGAAGCAGCGTGCGTCGCCGCCGCATCAGATGCGGCGGCGCAAGGTCTGCTGCGCTTACCGCGTCAGCACGTCCACCGCCTCGAACCCGGCGGTAAAGCCGTTCAGCGACATGTTCAGCGTGATCCGCTGATCCGGCGCCGGGGCCGGGACCAGCGAGACCGTCGCCGCCTTTCCCTTCTTGAACGCGGCGATGTCGTCGGCGGTCAGGCCGATCTGCGCGATGCAGCCGATCGGATTGCAGAACGCGTAGTTGTAGCGCTTGCCCGCGCCGCCATCCACCGCGATGGTCAGCTGACCCGGTAGCAGGGTTTCCAGCGGCACGATCACCGTGGCGCCGGCCACCGCCTGGCCGCCATTGTCGATGCGGAACATCGACACCTCGGCGACCGCGTTGCCGGTCTCGTCCTTGAGGATTTGCAGCAGCGAACAGGGGTCCTTCTCGGCCTCGGTCTTGATGCAGGCCAGGTCCCAGTCGCCGAACTTCTCCTTCGAATAGCGCTGTCCCAGTTCCGGGGTGCTGCCGTCCGCCGGCTGGCCGAGGTCGAGCTGGGCGCCGCCGGTTTCGGGCGCGGCCTCCTGCGCCGGCGGCTGCGCGGCCTCCTCGGTGGTCGGCGCGGCGGCATCGCCGGTCGCGGTGGTGTCCTGCGCCAAGGCCGGGGCGGTGGCCGCCATCAGCGCCACAAGGGTAAGCGGGGTCAGCTGTCTGATCATGATGGGTGTCTCGTTTCCTGAATGTATCTGCCTGGCGCCGCTTTACCATGCCGGCCGGGCAGTGTCAGGGACTTATCGTGGCGCCCGGCGGGGATTTTCGCCGGCTCCGGCACGTCCGCGCCGTCCACACCATCGGGTCGAGGTCATGAAAAAAGAGGACCGGAAGGCCCTCTTTTCTTGATCTTTTCTCCCCGTCGGACTGGCCGACCTAGTTATTGCGCGAAGGTTACGAAAGCCGCCTGCGCGGGTCAACAGGAATCGCAAGAAAAATGCCCGCCGATCACGCCAGCGAAACCGGCGCCGCCGCGGGGAAGGAAAAAAGGCCGTGCACGAGGCACGGCCAGTCTGACAGGGAGGAAGTGCCCGCCAGTCGGAAACACCCGGTGGCGAGCGGATTTAGGTATGGCAGCCAAAGGTTAAGTTTGTATGGTTCAGGCGATACGCGACATGAACGGGAGATGTGCAGGTCATGGACGGAAACGTGTTCGTCGGCGGAGGCGGCCCCGGCTATGCCGAGCCCCAGAGTCTCGCGTTGAAATACGCCAACCGCCACGGGCTGATCGCCGGGGCGACCGGCACCGGCAAGACGGTGACGCTTCAGATCCTCGCCGAGGGCTTCAGCGATGCCGGCGTGCCGGTCTTCCTGTCTGACGTGAAGGGCGACCTGTCCGGCCTGGCGCAACCCGGTTCGGCCGAGGGAAAGCTGCACCAGTCCTTCACCGAGCGGGCCGCGAAGATCGGCTTCGCCGACTATGCCTATCGCGCCTGCCCGGTCACCTTCTGGGATCTCTTCGGCGAGCAGGGTCACCCGGTGCGTACCACGCTGACCGAGATGGGCCCTCTGCTGCTCTCGCGGCTGCTGGGGCTGACCGAGCCGCAGGAGGGGATCCTCAACATCGCCTTCCGCATCGCCGACGAGGACGGCTTGCCGCTGCTGGATCTCAAGGACCTGCAATCCTTGCTGGTCTGGCTGGGCGAAGGGCGGGCCGAGCTGTCGCTGCGTTACGGCAACATCTCGACAGCCTCGGTCGGGGCGATCCAGCGACGGCTGATGGTACTCGAGACGCAGGGCGGCAACAAGCTCTTCGGCGAGCCGGCGCTGCAACTGGCCGACCTGATGCGCTGCGATGCCGAGGGGCGCGGCATCGTCAACATCCTCGCCGCCGACCGGCTGATGGGCTCGCCCTCGCTCTACGCGACCTTCCTGCTCTGGCTGCTCAGCGAGCTTTTCGAGGAGCTGCCCGAGGTCGGCGA
>JAGRMU010000135.1:9977-13970 GCA_020441165.1 Sedimentitalea sp. | reverse complement strand
TCTTCTTCGACGAGGCGCATCTCCTGTTCGAGGACGCGCCCAAGGCACTGGTCGACAAGGTCGAGCAGGTGGCGCGGCTGATCCGCTCCAAGGGGGTCGGGGTCTATTTCATCTCGCAGAACCCGGCGGATGTGCCCGAGGACATCCTCGGCCAGCTCGGCAACCGCTTCCAGCACGCGCTGCGCGCCTTCACCGCCAAGGACCGCAAGAACCTCAAGGCCGCCGCCGAAACCTATCGCGAGAACCCGGCCTTCTCGACCGAGGAGGCGATCCGCGAGGTCGGCGTCGGCGAGGCGGTCACCTCGATGCTCGAGGAGAAGGGCGTGCCCGGCGTGGTCCAGCGCACGCTGATCCGCCCGCCCGCCTCTAAGCTTGGCCCGATCGCCGCCGAGGCGCGCGCGCAGATCCTTTCCGCCTCGGACATGGCCGGCAAATACGACACGCCCCTTGACCGCGAGTCCGCCTTCGAGATCCTGGCCAAGCGCGCCGAACAGGCCGCTGCCGAGGCCGCGAAATCGGAGGCGGCGGCCGAGCAGATGGAGCCGATCTTTCGCGAGTACAATGCCGGGCGTCGCTATTCGGGCACAGGTGTCGGGCGATCGACATCGCGCCCGGCGAGCAGCGGTGACAGCCTCGGGGAGGCCGTGACAAAGATGGTTGTGACGGAACTCAAGGGCACAACCGGAAAGCGCATCGTGCGCGGCATCCTGGGGGGCCTGTTCAAAGGGCGCTGACACTGCCATGTCGCGGCCCGTCGCCGGAGCGCGGACCTGCTCGCCCGCGCTCCGGCCTGTCTGTCACGGCACATGGACAAGAAACGAGGTCAAGCGCCGACGCATATCGGCGATCGGCGTGGTTCAGGCGTCCTTGCGACGCTGGCCTTCCGCCTTGCAGATCGCATCGCCGTCCTTGACGGACATCGACGCGGGCCGGTCGATGGCGCGGTCCCAGACCACCAGGTTCTTCTGATAGAGCTGACAGGTGACGACGCCTTGCGCGGTCTCGACTTGGACAGGCTCGGTCTCATACTCCTCGGGGCTTGGCGCGCACGCTGACACCAGCAGCGCACCGGCGAGACCCGCTGCCAAAAGAGATCGTCCTGCCATGATTGCTCACCTCGACTTTGGTCCTTGTGTGACAGTCTTACATTAAGAAAGACTTGCCAAGCGACCAAATTGATCGGTTTCGTGGCCCTATTTTTCCGGGATCAGGCCCTGCGGGCTGAATCGCAGTACCAGCAGCAGGATCACCCCCATGGTCAGCAGGCGCATGTGCGCGGCGCTCTCGACCAGGTGGGCGCGCAGGCCGCTGTCCTCGGGCAGGCCCGAGGTGATCAGCTCCATCACGAAAAGCCCGATCGGCTCGACCTGCACCCAGAAGAACCAGATCAGCATCCCGCCCAGCACCGCGCCGAAGTTGTTGCCAGACCCGCCCACGATCACCATCACCCAGATCAGGAAGGTGAAGCGCAGCGGCTGGTAGGTACCCGGCGTCAACTGCCCGTCCAGCGTGGTCATCATCGCCCCGGCGATGCCGCAGATGGCGCTGCCCAGCACGAAGATCTGCAAGTGCCGGCGGGTCACGTCCTTGCCCATCGCCTCGGCTGCGGTCTCGTTGTCGCGGATCGCGCGCATCATCCGGCCCCAGGGGCTTTTCAGCGCCATCTGCGCCATCCAGAGCAGCGCCAGCAGTACGATGAGGAACAGCACCGCGTAGCCGATCTTGACATAGAGCGTCGAGGCCATCACCGGGTCGAGCCCCAGCCCGGCGGCGCGCTCGATGAAGGCCGGATCGCTCTGCAGGTCGATCTCGTAGGGCAGGGGGCGCGGGATGCCGATCACGTTCTTGACCCCGCGCGACAGCCAGTCCTCGTTCTTCAGCACCGCGATGATGATCTCGGCGATGCCGAGCGTCGCGATGGCCAGATAGTCCGAGCGCAGCCCCAGCGCGGTCTTGCCGATCAGCCAGGCCGCGCCCGCGGCCATCAGCCCGCCCACCGGCCAGGCCAGCAGGATCGGCAGGCCCAGCCCGCCGAGATAGCCGGTGGCGGCCGGGCTCACCGCCTCGATCTGCACCACGGCCGGGTCGAACACGGCGCGGAAGACGAAGAAACCGCCGACCAGGATCGCCAGCAGCACCAGCACCCGGGTGCGGCCCTTCGGCAGCTTCGCCATCGCCAGCATCGCGCCCCAAATCGTCACGATGCCCAGCAGCAGCGCCAGCAGGATGCCGGTCCCGCCGGCCGTCCAGGCCTCGGGCACCGGCGGCATCGACACCAGAACCGCGGCCAGCCCGCCCAGGGCCACGAAGCCCATGATCCCGATGTTGAAGAGCCCGGCAAAGCCCCATTGCAGGTTGACCCCAAGCGCCATGATCGCCGAGATCAACCCCATGTTCAGGATCAGCAGCGCCGAGTTCCAGCTCTGCATGACGCCGGTGATCAGGATCAGCACCCCGACGAGGGCGAACAGGCCGGTATTCCGCACGGTCTCGCTCATAGCGATTTCCCCCTGAAGATGCCCGTCGGGCGGAACAGCAGCACGATCAGCAGGATCACGAAGGACACCGCGAACTTGTAATCCGTGCCCAGAAGCTGCACCAGTTCCTCCGGCTCCAGCGGCGCGGGCAGCAGGTAGATCAGCACTTTCTTCCACGCATAGGTGATGGTCACCTCGGAGAAGGCGATGATGAACCCGCCGGCGATGGCGCCCAGCGGATTGCCCAGCCCCCCGACGATGGCGCTGGCGAAGATCGGCAGCAGCAGCTGGAAATAGACGAAGGGCTTGAACGACTTGTCGAGCCCGTAGAGCGTGCCGGCCACGGTCGCCAGCGCCGCCACGATCAGCCAGGTATAGACCACCACCCGCTCGGGGTTGATGCCCGACAGCAGCGCCAGGTCCTCGTTGTCCGAATAGGCGCGCATCGACTTGCCGGTGCGGGTGCGGTTCAGGAACCAGAACAGCCAGGCCACCACGACCACCGCGGTGATCACGGTGATGGCCTGCGTGGTGCGGATCGCCAGCCCCTCGTCGAGCCCGGTCATCTGCTTGAAATCGCCCGCCGAGATCAGGAAGCGCGTGCCATCGGCGAAGTTCTGGTCGTCCACCCCGATGATGAAGCGCACCAGCCCGTTCATGATGAACATCACGCCCATCGACACGATCACGAGGATCACCGGCTTGGCCTTCTGTTCGCGGTAGAAACGATAGACCAGCCGGTCGGTGACCAGCACCAGCGCCATGCAGCCAAGGATGCCGAAGGGCAGGGCCAGCAGCGCCGTGGGCAGCGGGCCAAAGCCGATCCCCGCCGACTGCATCCACCAGGTGACCAGGATCGTGACCATCGCCCCGAAGGCCATGGTGTCGCCATGGGCGAAGTTCGAGAACCGCAGGATGCCGTAGATCAGGGTGACCCCGAGCGCCCCCAGCGCCAGCTGGCTGCCATAGGCGATGCCGGGGATCAGCACGTAATTGGCGATGGCGACGAGCGCGTTCAGAAAGTCCATCAGGTATCCTCGCATCGGCCGAGACGGGTGACCGCGATCGGACCCTCGGCCAGGTGGCGGGTGTAAAGGGCGACGGCATCCGGGGCGATGGTCAGCAGCTGCACCCCCGATGGCCCGCGCGCCGCGATCTGGACCGCGCCATTGCCGGCCAGCCCGACCTCGCCGATGGCGGTCTCATCGGGCGCGATCAGCAGCGCCGACATCTCCATCGGGCCGGAGGCCAGCTGCAACACCAGATCGTCGGGCACGCAGGGCGCGGTCTGTGCGCAGCGCGTCTCGAACCGGCAGGTCGCCTGCAACGCCAAGGCCGGGACCGGCGCCGTCAGAACCAGGACGAGAAGAGCCAGCCGCACCCCTCAGCCCCCCAGGAACGACTTGCGCACGTCGGGGTCGGCCAGAAGGTCCTTGCCGCTGCCGGAATAGGCATTCGCCCCCTGCACCAGCACATAGCCCTTGTCGGCGATCTCCAGCGCCTGGCGGGCGTTCTG
>JAGRMU010000135.1:9283-9854 GCA_020441165.1 Sedimentitalea sp. | reverse complement strand
GTCATCAGCGCCCGGCCCACGGCGACCTGCTGGCGCTGCCCGCCGCTGAGCTCGCCCGCCGCCTGATGGCGCTTTTCCTTGAGGATCGGGAAGAGATCATAGACCTGCGCCATGGTGCCCCGGAAATCGTCGGTGCGGATGAACGCCCCCATCTCGAGGTTCTCCTCGACGGTGAGCGAGGTGAAGATGTTCGAGGTCTGCGGCACGAAGCCCATGCCCTTGACCACCCGGTCCTGCGGGCTGAGCCCGGTGATGTCCTCGCCGTCCAGCCGCACCGAGCCCGAGCGCAGGTCGAGCATCCCGAACACCGCCTTCATCGCGGTGGACTTGCCCGCGCCGTTGGGCCCGACGATGACCGCGATCTCGCCGCGATCCACCGCGATGGTGCAATCGTGCAGGATATCCGGCCCCTTGCCATAGCCGCCGGTCATCGAATCGCCGATCAGGAAGGCCTGGGCGGTGTCCATCGGATGCCCGGTGCCCGGCGCGGGCTTCAACGAGCCGGCGCCGTGCGGATTGGCGATCGAGCGGTCCTTGTTGCCGCGATCGCCATAAGGATCACCGGGCATCG
>JAGRMU010000135.1:8326-9103 GCA_020441165.1 Sedimentitalea sp. | reverse complement strand
ACCTTGCCCTCGGCCATGCAGATCACCGGATCGCAGAGCCGGCCGATGAAATCCATGTCATGCTCGATGACCACGAAGGTATAGCCGCGCTCCTTGTTGAGGCGGATGATCGCGTCGCCGATGGTGTTCAGCAGCGTGCGGTTCACCCCGGCGCCGACCTCGTCGAGAAAGACGATGCGCGCATCGACCATCATCGTGCGGCCCAGCTCCAGCAGCTTCTTCTGCCCGCCCGAGATCTGCCCGGCCTTCTGGTCGGCCAGATGCGCGATGGTCAGGAACTCCAGCACCTCGTCCGCCTTGTCGCGCAGCGCTCGCTCCTCGGCGGCGATGCGCCCGCGCGAGAACCAGGTGTTCCAGAGGGTTTCACCCGATTGCCCGCCGGGCACCATCATCAGGTTCTCGCGGCAGCTCATCGACGAGAATTCATGCGCGATCTGGAAGGTGCGCAGCAGCCCCTTGTGAAAGAGCGTGTGCGGCGGCAGGCCGGTGATGTCCTCGCCGGCCATGGTGACGCGCCCCGAGGTCGGTTCAAGAACGCCTGCGATCACGTTGAAAAGCGTGGTCTTTCCCGCCCCGTTCGGGCCGATCAGCCCGGTGATCGAGCCTTCCTCGATGCGCAGGCTGGCGCCGTCGACCGCGTGAAAGCCGCCGAAATGTTTGTGCACGTCCTCAACGACGATCATCGCACCCCCCTCATGCCGCCTGTTGCCGCGGCCCGTTGCGCTCCGGGCGGCCGCTTGTGGCGCGGCCTTGCCGGAATGGGCAGCCCGGCCTTTG
>JAGRMU010000135.1:0-8279 GCA_020441165.1 Sedimentitalea sp. | reverse complement strand
ATCTTGCCGTCCTTGAACTCGATCTCGCGATAGTTGCCGGCGCTTTCGCCCGGTCCGATCAGCTCGACCGCGGAGGCGCCGACGAAATCGACATCGCCGCCATCCTTGAGGATCTGCAGCGCCTTGCCCAGCTCGCCCGGCAGGATCACCTCGCCCGGTGCGTTGGCGACCTCCATGACCTTGTCCTTGTAGACCTGCGGATCGGTGGAGCCTGAGGCCTGCATGGCCAGCAGGATCAGCGCCGCGGCGTCATAGCTTTCGGGCGCGAAGGCGTTGGTCGGATTGAAGCCCGCCGCCTGGCCGGCCTCGTTGAACTTGGCGCCGCCCTCGCTGTCATTGCCCGGATGCTGGCCGAACGAGCCCTCGACCTTGGCGCCGAAATTGGTCTCCAGCGATTCCGAGACCATGCCGTCGGGGAACATGAACGTGTCGAAGGCGCCGCTGTCGAGCGATCCGTTGACGATGCCGGCGCCGCCCTGGTCGACATAGCCCGCGACCACCAGCACCTCGCCGCCGGCAGAGGCCAGCGCGCCGACCTCGGCGGAATAGTCGGCCTTGCCGTCCTCATGCGAGGCGTTGATCGTCACCTTGCCGCCGGTGGCCTCGAAGGCTTGCTGGAAGCTGTCCGCCAGGCCCTTGCCATAGTCGTTGTTGGTATAGGTCACCGCGACTTCCTTGACGCCGCGATCGTTGAGGATGTCGGCCATCACCTGACCCTGACGCGCGTCAGACGGCGAGGTGCGGAAGAAGAGGCCGTTGTCCTCGACGGTGGACAGCGCCGGCGAGGTCGCCGACGGCGAGATCATCACCATGCCGTTGGGGATCGCCGCGTTCTGCAGCGAGGCGGTGGTTTCGCCCGAGCACATGCCGCCGACGATGCCGTTGACCTTGTCCGAGGTGATCAGCCGCTCGGCCGAGGCGACGGCGAGGCCGGCGTCGATGCAGCCGGTGTCACCGTTCACCGAGACGACATTGGTGCCGTCCATGAAGTTGCCGGACGCATTGACCTCGGAAATCGCCAGGTTGGCGCCGGCGGCCATGTCGGGGGCCAGCGATTCCAGCGGGCCGGTGAAGCCCAGCAGGATGCCGATCTTGACGTCTTCGGCCTGGGCCGCGCCGGCCATCAGGGCGGCGGCGGCAGTGGCCATCATCAGTTTTTTCATTGTCGTACTCCCAAGTTGGATTATTTTCCAGAGCGCAGACTAGAGTGGCGTTCTGGAAAAGAAAAGCCCGCATGCAAAGGACTTCCTCCGCGGAAACGGTGTTTTCTCCGGCCGCGGACGAACCCGCCGGAAAGGACACGCGATGGCACCGACCCTCAAACCCGGATGGATGGCCGCGGCCCTGGCGTTCGCCCTGACCGTTCTGGCGGGTACGGGCGCCGCGCAGGACGCCGCCACCTCGGCCGGCCCGGTGCGGATCGAGACCATGGCCGAGGGGCTGGACACCCCCTGGGCGGCGGCGATCTTGCCGGATGGCAGCTTTCTGGTGACCGAGCGCGGCGGGCGTCTGCTGCATGTGGCGCAGGGCGTCGCGCGGCCGGTCGCGGGGGTGCCCGAGGTGGCGGCGCGCGGGCAGGGCGGACTCCTCGACGTGATGGTGCCGCGCGATTTCGCCCAGAGCCGCGAGGTCTTCCTGACCTTCGCCCGCCCGCAAAAAGGCGGCGCCTCCACGGCGCTGGCGGCGGGGCGGCTCAGCGCCGACGGCGCGGCGCTGGAGGACGTGCGCGTGCTCTTCACCGCCGTCCCGGCCTCAGGCGGCGGGCGGCATTTCGGCAGCCGGGTGCTCGAGGCGCCGGACGGCCGGCTGTTCCTGACTCTGGGCGATCGCGGGCGCGACGACACGGCCCAGAACCTCGGCAATCACAACGGCAGCATCCTGCGCCTGAACCGCGACGGCAGCGTGCCAGCGGACAACCCCTTTGCCGGCACCGATGGCGCGATGCCCGAGATCTGGTCCTACGGGCACCGCAACCCGCAGGGCGCTACACTGGATGCGCAAGGCACGCTCTGGGCGGTCGAGCACGGGGCGCAAGGCGGCGACGAGATCAACCGCATTCGCAAGGGCGCCAATTACGGCTGGCCGGTGATCGCCTATGGCCGCCACTATTCGGGCGCGAAGATCGGCGCCGGCACCGAGAAACCCGGGATGGAGCAGCCCGCCTTCTACTGGGATCCCTCGATCGCGCCCTCGGGGATGGCGATCTACTCGGGTCGGCTCTGGCCGGACTGGCGCGGCGACATTTTCGTGGGATCGCTGAAATTCGACTTCATCGCCCGCCTGGAAGGGACGCCGCTGCGCGAGGCCGAGCGCATCGAGACCGGTCAGACCCTGCGGGTGCGCGACGTGATCGAGGCGCCCGACGGCGCGATCTGGTTCGTCTCCGAAGGCAATGGCGCGGTCTACCGGATGACACCCGGCTGAGGCCGCTCAGATCGACAGCCGCGCCGCGTGGCTGCCGCGCTCGCGGTAAGGCGTGGTGTCGTAATGCGCCCGGTAGCATTTCGAGAAATGCGACGGGCTCGCGAAACCGCAGGCCAGGGCCACGTTGATCACGCTCATGTCGGTCTGCATCAAGAGGTTGCGCGCCTTCTGCAGACGCAACTCCATGTAGTAGCGCTTGGGCGAGCGGGTCAGGTAGCGCCGGAACAATCGCTCGAGCTGGCGCGTCGACATGCCGACCTTCTTGGCCAGGATCGACGGGCTGATCGGCTCCTCGATATGGCTCTCCATCATCTGGATCACCTGGCTCAGCTTGGGATGGCGCACCCCGATCCGGGTCGGCACCGACAGGCGCTGGGTGTCCTGATCGGTGCGGATCGAGGAATAGATCAGCTGATCGGCCACCGCGTTGGCCAGGTCCTCGCCATGCTCGTCGGCGATCAGCTTGAGCATCAGGTCGATGGACGAGGTGCCGCCCGCCGTGGTCATGCGGTTGCCGTCGATCACGAAGACCGACTTGGTCAGGTCGACCTCCTCGAATTCCTCGGCGAAACTGTCGGCATTCTCCCAGTGGATCGTCGCCTTCTTGCCGTCGAGCAGCCCGGCCTGCGCCATCGAGAAGGCCGCGGTGCAGAGCCCGCCGATGCGCAGCCCCTTGCGCGCCTCGCGCCGGACCCAGCCCAGCAGCTTCTTGCTGGTGGCCTGCTGCACGTCGATGCCGCCGCAGAGCATCACCGTGTCGTCGCGCGACAGCTCGATCAGGTCGTCGTCGAGCCGGAACGCCGTGCCGGCCGAGCATTTCACCTCGCCGCCGCCCTCGCCGATCAGCATCCAGCTGTAGAGCGGGCGGCCCGCCATGCGGTTGGCGATGCGCAGGGATTCCATCGCCGAAGCGAAGGACAGCAGGGTGAAATTGTCCAGAAGCACGAACACGAAACGACGCGTCCTGGTCGTTTTCGGCTCGCCTCCGACGGTTTGACGCTGCTCCAGCACGGCGCGCTTGATCCCCAGTTCCGGCCGGCCCGCAGGGTTTGCGGGCGGCTCCAAGCACCATGCTCAAAGCGGCGAAGGGACGTCAAGGGCGCGAAGATGTGATATGGTCTTGGGCGAAAGGCTTTTGTATAGAGGCCCCTCAAGACGCTGGCCGCCGTGCCGGACCGACCAGAAGTGGAGACCCAGAGCGATGACGGAGTGGACGAAAACCGACTGGCGCGCCAAGCCGCGGGTGCAGATGCCCGACTATACCGATCCCGCCGCGCTGGCGGCGGCGACCGCGCAGCTGGCCAAGTATCCGCCGCTGGTTTTTGCCGGCGAGGCCCGGCGCCTCAAGTCCCACCTCGGAGCGGCCTCGCGCGGCGAGGCGTTCCTGCTGCAGGGCGGCGACTGCGCCGAAAGCTTCGAGCAGTTCAGCGCCGACGGCATCCGCGACACGTTCAAGGTGATGCTGCAGATGGCGATGGTGCTGACCTATGGCGCCAAGGTGCCGGTGATCAAGGTCGGGCGCATGGCTGGCCAGTTCGCCAAGCCGCGCAGCGCGCCCACCGAGGTGGTGGGCGGGGTCGAACTGCCCAGCTATCGCGGTGACATCATCAACGAGCTGGCCTTCACCCCCGAGGCCCGCATCCCCGATCCGGCGAAGATGCTGCAGGCCTATACCCAGGCGGCGGCGACGCTGAACCTCTTGCGCGCCTTCTCGACGGGCGGCTATGCCGACGTGAACCAGGTGCATTCCTGGACGCTGGGCTTCACCGAGAGCAAGAAGGCCGAGGCCTATCGCGAGGTCGCCAACCGGATCAGCGACACGCTCGATTTCATGAAGGCCGCCGGTATCAACCGCGACACCGCCCACACGCTGCAGACGGTCGAGTTCTACACCAGCCACGAGGGGCTGCTGCTGGAATACGAAGAAGCGCTGACCCGGCTCGACAGCACCTCGGGCAAGTGGCTGGCGGGCTCGGGCCACATGATCTGGATCGGCGACCGCACCCGGCAGCCGGACGGCGCCCATGTCGAGTTCTGCCGCGGGGTGCTCAATCCGATAGGCCTGAAATGCGGGCCGACCATGACCACGGACGATCTGAGGCGCCTGATGGCGCGGCTGAACCCCCAGAACGAGGCGGGTAAGCTGACCCTGATCGTGCGGTTCGGCGCGGGATCGGTGGGCGAGCACCTGCCGCGACTGATCCGGGCCGTCGAGGCCGAGGGCGCCAAGGTGCTCTGGACCTGCGATCCGATGCACGGCAACACGATCAAGTCCTCGACCGGCTACAAGACCCGGCCCTTCGATTCGGTGCTGCGCGAGGTGCGCGAGTTCTTCTCGGTGCACGAGGCCGAGGGCACGGTGCCGGGCGGGGTGCATTTCGAAATGACCGGGCAGGATGTCACCGAGTGCATCGGCGGGCTTCACGCGGTCAGCGAGGAGGACCTGAGCGACCGCTACCACACCGCCTGCGATCCGCGGCTCAATGCCAGCCAGTCGCTGGAACTGGCCTTCCTGGTCGCCGAGGAACTCTCGCAGCTGCGCGGCAACCGGCAGAGCCGCGAAGCGGTCTGAGCCGGCGCGCCGCCGTCACCTCACGCGACATGCCCCGACAGAGGCCGGGGCAGGGTCGTCTTTCATGGATTAGGCTCAGATGCGGTCGGTCTTGACCAGCCGCAGATGCGGGGCGCGCCGGGCCAGTGGCGTCTGCTCCTCGGCGAAACCCTGCACGGGCTGCGGCTGAGGTGCCGGGGGCGCGGTCTCGAAGACCGTGGTCTGCTGGCGTCCGTTCAGTGCCCTGAGTTGCGTGCCGGCCACGTCGAAGCGCTGCGGCGTGCGCAGGTCGTCGCCGTCGGTGATCAGCACGCCCAGGGCCCGGCTGACCTCGCCCAGGTCGTTCTTCAGCGGCAGCAAGATCATCCGCGCCTCGACGTTGCCCCGGCCCTCGCCGGTCAAGGTCAGCTCGGCCACCGCCGGCGCGTCGAAGACATGCTCGAGCGTGGCGGCGACATGGCTGCGGGCGGCGGCGGTGAAGAAGGCGGTCAGCGGCATGCCGCGCACCTCCATCCCGGCCAGGGCCGACAGGTGCTGACCGGCCAGGCGGAAGCGGGCGATGCCGGGGGCGATGCGTTCGAGGATGAAGGTGAATTCGAGGATGTTCTCGAGCCCGCGCGGATCGATCTGGGTCCGGCGCGGGCAGTCGGCACCATCGCGCAGGGCGGTCCAGTAGGCCTCGGCCTGGCGGATCGGCGACAGGCTGCGACCGCTGCGAAAGCGGTCCATGGCGATCACGCCGCCGGGTCCGGTCCCGTCCGCGGAGCTGCGAAATATTCCACTCATCCCGATTGTCCCCTTAGCGTATCCGACCCGGGCCACACCTCCGCTCCTGTCCGGCCCCTGCCGGTTAGGAATAGCTTCAGTATGATTACCCAAGTGTTAACATCCCACGATCCGGCTCAATTTGGGAGCAATTCCTTAACTGATGGTTAATCTTTCCCGGGACGCGCGGAAAATCCTCGCGCCCGCGGGGTTGCCCTGCCGGGACGGATCGCATTAGCTGCGCGGACCCGAAACGGCGGCAGGTGCCAGATGATCACATCGATGACCGGATTCGCATCGGCAAAGGGCGAGGCGCCGCCCCATGCCTGGGCCTGGGAGCTGCGCAGCGTCAACGCCAAGGGGCTGGACATGCGCCTGCGGGTGCCCGAGTGGCTGGACGGGCTCGAAGCGGCCCTGCGCGCGACGCTGGCGAAATCGGTGGTGCGCGGCAACGTCACCCTGACCCTGCGCGTCACCCGAAGTGATGCGGCGCCCGCCCTGGGCCTGAATGTCGCGGCGCTCGATGCTGTGCTCGATGCGCTGGCGGCGGCCGAGGACCGGGCGATGGCGCGCGGCGTCACGCTCGCCCCCTCGCGGGCCAGCGATCTTCTGGCGTTGCGCGGCGTGCTCGACGCCGGCGCCGCCGAGGAGGACGCGGCGCCGCTGGTGGCGCGATTGATCGAGGAATTCGCGCCGCTGGTCGCGGCCTTCGTAGCGATGCGCCGCGAGGAGGGCGCCAGCCTCGCCAAGGTGCTCGCCGGGCAACTGGGACAGATCGCGGCGCTGACCGATCGCGCCGCGCATCTGGCCGAGGCCCGCAAGGGCGCGGTCGCCGACACGCTGAAGACCAACCTGGCGCGGGTTCTGGACAATTCCGGCGGCGCCGATCCGGACCGGGTGGCGCAGGAACTGGCGCTGCTGGCGGTCAAGGCCGATGTCACCGAGGAGATCGACCGGCTGGGCGCCCATGTCAGCGCCGCCCGCGCGCTGCTGGACGCCGGCGGCGCGGTGGGGCGCAAGCTCGACTTCCTGATGCAGGAATTCAACCGCGAGGCCAACACGCTCTGCTCGAAATCGCAATCCACCGATCTGACCGCCGTCGGGCTGGAGCTGAAGGCGGTGATTGACCAGATGCGCGAGCAGGTCCAGAACGTCGAATGACCGAAAAGGAACCAGCGCAAAGATGCCCGATCGCCGCGGCCTTCTGATCATCCTCAGCTCGCCCTCGGGCGCCGGCAAGTCGACGCTGGCGCGCCGGTTGCGCGCCTGGGATCCCTCGATCCGCTTCTCGGTCAGCGCCACCACGCGCGCCCCGCGCCCCGGCGAGCAGGACGGAAAGGACTATGTCTTCATCTCGGAATCCGCCTTCAAGGCCCAGGTCGCGGCGGGCGAGATGCTGGAACATGCCCATGTCTTCGGCCATTTCTACGGCTCGCCGCGCGCCCCCGTGCAGACGGCGATCAACGAGGGCTGCGACATCCTCTTCGACATCGACTGGCAGGGGGCGCAGCAGATCCGCAACTCCGCCCTCGGGCTGCACACGCTGTCGATCTTCCTGCTGCCGCCCTCCATCGCCGAGCTGCGCCACCGGCTGGAGACGCGCGGCCAGGACGACGCCGCCACCATCGCGCGGCGCATGCAGAAAAGCTGGGACGAGATCAGCCATTGGGACGGCTACGATTTCGTGCTGATCAACGACGATCTGGATGCCACCGAAGAGCGGCTGCGCACCATCGTCACCGCCACCCGCCTGCGCCGCAGCCAGCAACCGGACCTGATCGGCCATGTGCGCGCCTTGCAGGTCGAATTCGAGGACCAGGCATGACCCTTTACGCCATCGGCACCGACCGCCCGCAGATCCATCCCGACAGCTGGGTGGCGCCGGATGCCACCCTGATCGGCAAGGTGGTCCTGGAGGAGGGCGCCTCGGTCTGGTTCGGCTGCACTATCCGCGCCGATCACGAGGTGATCCGCATCGGCCGGGGCAGCAACGTCCAGGAACACACCGTCATGCATATCGACGCGGGCTTTCCGCTGACCATCGGCGAGAACTGCACCATCGGCCACAAGACGATGCTGCACGGCTGCACCATCGCGGACAACACATTGATCGGCATGGGGGCGACGGTACTGAACGGCGCGCGGATCGGCCGCAACTGCCTGATCGGGGCGGGGGCGCTGATCACCGAGGGCAAGGAGATTCCGGATGGCAGCCTGGTGATGGGCGCGCCCGGCAAGGTGGTGCGGCAGCTCGACGACACGGCCATCCAGGGCCTGACCGCCGCGGCGCTGCTCTACCAGAGCCAGATGCGGAAATTCCGCGACCAGTTGACCGAGGCCCGATGATGCGCAACGCCCGCGGCTCGTTGATCCGTCCCACCCCGCTGCCCGGCAGCGCCAGCGCGCCGCTGGTCACCCCGCTCAGCCCTGCCGTCGCCTATGCCAGCGAGACGCCGGACATGCTGGATACACAGTACGAGGGCCGGCTGCAGGGCTACACCTATTCCCGCGAGGGCCATCCCAACGCCGCAGTGGAGGC